>NZ_CP050191.1:300000-585890 GCF_011745145.1 Mycobacterium sp. DL440
CCGACTTCGGAATCACCATGCCGGGCTGAGCCGGCCGATGATCGGCCGCGACTAGCCTCGATTTGTGGCCACCGAACTCATCGAGCTTCCCGGCGGGACCTTCCGGATGGGTTCGACGGAGTTCTACCCCGAAGAGGCCCCGGTGCACACCGTGACCGTCGGCGCGTTCGCCATCGAGCAGCATCCGGTCACCACCGCCCAGTTCGGCGCATTCGTCGAGGCGACCGGCTACGTCACGATCGCCGAGCGGCCGATGGACCCCGCGCTGTATCCCGGCGTGGACGAGGCCGACCTGGTGCCCGGCGCCCTGGTGTTCAGGCCCGCCGACGGCCCCGTCGGCCTGCGGGACTGGCGCCAGTGGTGGGACTGGGCCCCCGGAGCCAACTGGCGCCGGCCCTTCGGCCCCGACCTCGACCCCGCCGCACCGGATCATCCCGTCGTGCAGGTCGCCTACCCGGACGCGGCGGCCTACGCGGCGTGGGCCGGACGGCGGCTGCCCACCGAAGCCGAGTGGGAGTACGCCGCGCGCGGGGGAGTCGAGGGCGTCTACGCCTGGGGCGACGAGCTCACCCCGGGCGGAGCGCTGATGGCCAACACCTGGCAGGGCCGGTTCCCGTATCGCAACGACGGTGCGCTGGGCTGGCGTGGTACCTCACCGGTCGGGAGCTTTCCGGCCAATGCGTTCGGCGTGGCCGACATGATCGGCAACGTGTGGGAGTGGACCACCACGCGGTTCTTCGGACCACATCGGCCGGACGCCGACGCGCCGGCGTGCTGCCCGCCGCGGGCCGGAGCCGCCCGGCCGGCGACTTCGGAACCAGCCGCCGATCCGATGGTGAACCAGGTGCTCAAGGGCGGTTCGCACCTGTGCGCGCCGGAGTACTGTCACCGCTACCGCCCGGCCGCGCGGTCGCCGCAGTCACAGGACAGCTCGACCACGCACATCGGGTTTCGCTGCGTGCTCAGCTGACAGCGCGATACCCGATCGGTAGCGATTTGGCGCATTCGCCGTGCTCACCTACTATGTAGGGGTTGCCTTGGGCAGACCTCGGTTGACTGCTGTTTAAGAGTCAGCCCTGCGTGCCCTTCGGTGACAAAGACCGCGCACGTCCAGGTCGGTATCTGGCGTGCATACAAATCCAGGTCAGGAGATCGAGTGATTCAGCAGGAATCGCGGTTGAAGGTCGCCGACAACACGGGTGCCAAGGAGATCTTGTGCATCCGCGTGCTTGGCGGCTCAGGGCGGCGTTACGCCGGCATCGGTGACGTCATCGTCGCGACCGTGAAAGACGCCATCCCCGGCGGCAACGTCAAGCGGGGCGACGTCGTCAAGGCAGTTATCGTGCGCACCGTCAAGGAGCGCCGCCGCGCCGACGGCAGCTACATCAAGTTCGACGAGAACGCGGCCGTCATCATCAAGGCCGACAACGACCCGCGCGGTACCCGCATCTTCGGGCCGGTCGGTCGCGAACTGCGCGAGAAGAAGTTCATGAAGATCGTCTCGCTGGCTCCGGAGGTTTTGTAAATGAAGGTCCACAAGGGCGACACCGTGCTGGTGGTCTCCGGTAAGGACAAGGGTGCCAAGGGCAAGGTCATCGAGGCCTTCCCGACCCGCGACAAGATTCTGGTCGAGGGTGTCAACCGGATCAAGAAGCACACCGCGCAGTCGCAGAACGAGCGCGGCGCATCGTCGGGGGGCATCGTCACCCAGGAAGCCGCCATCCACGTGTCCAACGTGATGGTGGTCGATTCCGACGGCAAGCCGACTCGTGTGGGTTACCGCGTCGATGAAGAGACCGGCAAGAAGGTCCGCATCGCCAAGACCAATGGCAAGGACATCTGATGACCGCACCAGAGAAGGTTCAGCCCCGCCTGAAGCAGCGCTACCGCGAAGAGATCCGCGAGTCGCTGCACAAGCAGTTCGAATTCGACAACGTCATGCAGATCCCGGGCGTGGTCAAGGTCGTCGTCAACATGGGTGTCGGCGACGCCGCCCGTGACGCCAAGCTGATCAACGGCGCGGTCGCCGACCTGGCCCTCATCACCGGCCAGAAGCCGGAGATCCGCAAGGCCCGCAAGTCCATCGCACAGTTCAAGCTGCGTGAGGGCATGCCCATCGGCGCACGCGTGACCCTGCGCGGCGACCGGATGTGGGAGTTCCTGGACCGGCTGATCTCCATCGCCCTGCCCCGTATCCGCGACTTCCGCGGCCTGAACGGCAAGCAGTTCGACGGCACCGGTAACTACACCTTCGGCCTCAACGAGCAGTCGATGTTCCACGAGATCGACGTGGATTCCATCGACCGCCCCCGCGGCATGGACATCACCGTCGTCACCTCGGCGACCAACGACGACGAAGGCCGTGCGCTGCTGAAGGCGCTGGGCTTCCCCTTCAAGGAGAACTGAGCACATGGCAAAGAAGGCGCTGGTCCACAAGGCCAACAAGAAGCCCAAGTTCGCGGTTCGCGCGTACACGCGGTGCAACAAGTGCGGTCGCCCGCACTCGGTCTACCGCAAGTTCGGGCTGTGCCGGATCTGCCTGCGCGAGATGGCGCACGCGGGTGAGCTGCCCGGCGTGCAGAAATCCAGCTGGTAACCCTTACCAGCCGCCGCGCGCGAGCGCAGCAGACCACAGACCAATCCAAACAGGTTGCGGAAGGCCCTGAACAGGGAACCGCCGCGAGGAAGGTGAGCCGGTTGTCATGACGATGACTGACCCGATCGCAGACTTTTTGACACGTCTGCGCAACGCCAATTCGGCGTACCACGATGAGGTGGCCCTGCCCCACTCGAAGATCAAGGCGAACATCGCCGAGATCCTCAAGAAAGAGGGCTACATCTCCGATTACCGCACCGAGGATGCCCGCGTCGGCAAGTCCCTGGTGGTGTCGCTCAAGTACGGCCCCAGCCGTGAGCGCAGCATCGCCGGCCTTCGCCGCGTGAGCAAGCCCGGTCTGCGGGTTTACGCAAAGTCCACCAATCTGCCTCGGGTGCTCGGCGGCCTGGGCGTGGCGATCATCTCCACGTCCTCGGGTCTGCTCACCGACCGTCAGGCGGCACGAAGCGGCGTGGGCGGCGAAGTCCTCGCCTACGTGTGGTGAGGGGATAGAAGACATGTCGCGTATTGGAAAGCAGCCGGTCCTGGTTCCCACCGGGGTCGATGTGACGATTGACGGCCGCAACGTCTCGGTCAAGGGCCCCAAGGGCACCCTGACCCTGGATGTCGCCGAGCCGATCACCGTCGAGCGCAACGACGACGGCGCCATCGTGGTCAGCCGTCCCGATGACGAGCGGCGCAGCCGCTCCCTGCATGGGCTCTCCCGCACCCTGGTGGCCAACCTGGTCACCGGCGTCACCGAGGGCTACACCCGCAAGATGGAGATCTTCGGCGTCGGCTACCGCGTGCAGCTCAAGGGTTCCAACCTGGAGTTCGCGCTCGGTTACAGCCACCCCGTGGTGATCGAGGCGCCCGAGGGCATCACGTTCGCCGTCGAGACGCCCACCAAGTTCTCGATCACAGGCATCGACAAGCAGAAGGTCGGTCAGATCTCCGCTGTCATCCGTCGCCTGCGCCGCCCCGATCCCTATAAGGGCAAGGGTGTGCGTTACGAGGGTGAGCAGATCCGCCGCAAGGTCGGAAAGACAGGTAAGTAAGTCATGGCTACAACTAAGACTGAAGCTGCCGCCGTCCGCAAGCCGGTGGGGCAGAACATCTCTGAGACCCGCCGCAACTCCCGGCTGCGTCGGCACGCCCGGTTGCGCAAGAAGGTCTCGGGCACCGCGCAGACCCCGCGGCTGGTGGTCAACCGCTCGGCACGGCACATCCACGTCCAGCTCATCGACGACCTGGAAGGCGCCACGCTGGCGGCTGCCTCGTCGATCGAGGCCGACGTGCGCGCCGTCGACGGTGACAAGAAGGCGCACAGCGTTCGGGTCGGTCAGCTGATCGCCGAGCGTGCCAAGGCTGCCGGCATCGACACCGTGGTGTTCGACCGTGGTGGCTACACCTATGGTGGCCGAATCGCCGCGCTGGCGGATGCCGCGCGCGAGGGCGGGCTGAAATTCTGATGACTGTCAACGAGAGGACTGCATGATGGCCGAGCAGGCAACTGGTGCCGGCGGCCCGGGCGCTTCCGACAACCGCGGTGGCCGTGGCCGCCGCGACGACCGCGGTGGCCGTGGTGGCCGCGACAGCGGCGAGAAGAGCAACTACATCGAGCGCGTGGTCACCATCAACCGCGTCTCCAAGGTGGTCAAGGGCGGTCGGCGCTTCAGCTTCACCGCGCTGGTCATCGTGGGTGACGGCAAGGGCATGGTCGGTGTCGGCTACGGCAAGGCCAAGGAAGTTCCGGCCGCCATCGCCAAGGGCGTCGAGGAGGCTCGCAAGAGCTTCTTCCGGGTTCCGCTGATCGGCGGCACCATCGTCCATCCGGTTCAGGGCGAGGCCGCTGCCGGTGTCGTGATGCTGCGTCCGGCCAGCCCCGGTACCGGTGTGATCGCCGGTGGTGCGGCTCGCGCGGTGCTGGAGTGTGCCGGCGTGCACGACATCCTGGCCAAGTCGCTGGGCAGCGACAACGCGATCAACGTGGTGCACGCCACCGTTGCCGCGCTGAAGATGATCCAGCGTCCCGAAGAGGTGGCGGCCCGTCGCGGTCTGCCCCTCGAGGACGTTGCGCCGGCCGGCATGCTGAAGGCCCGGCGCGAGAGCGAAGCGCTGGCTGCCGCAGCAGCGCGTGAGGGATCGGCATAACCATGGCAGAAGTCAAGATCACCCAGGTGCGCGGAACCATCGGCGCACGCTGGAAGCAGCGTGAAAGCCTGCGGACCCTGGGACTGAAGAAGATTCGTCAGTCCGTGGTTCGCGAGGACAACGCGCAGACCCGTGGCCTCATCAACGTGGTGCATCACCTCGTGGAAGTTGAGGAAGTCAAATGAGCGTTATCAAGTTGCACGACCTGAGGCCCGCCCCGGGCGAGAAGAAGGCCAAGACCCGCGTCGGTCGTGGTGAGGGCTCCAAGGGTAAGACCGCCGGTCGTGGTACCAAGGGCACCAAGGCCCGCAAGAACGTCCCCGCGACGTTCGAGGGTGGCCAGATGCCGATCCACATGCGGCTGCCGAAGCTCAAGGGCTTCAAGAACCGCTTCCGGACCTCCTACGAGGTCGTCAACGTCGGCGACATCACCAAGGCCTTCCCGCAGGGCGGCACCATCGGTGTCGACGAGCTGGTTGCCAAGGGCCTCGTTCGCAAGAACAGCCTGGTGAAGGTGCTCGGCGACGGCAAGCTGGCCGTCAAGGTCGACGTGACCGCCAACAAGTTCAGCGGTAGCGCCCGTGAGGCCATCACCGCTGCCGGCGGTTCGGCCACCGAGCTGTAATTGGCGGCTCGCCGCCGTGCTGTAATTTTCTCTGCGCGAGCAGACGTCAAAGCCCCCGCGTCGGCGGGGGCTTTTGCGTTGGCGGTCAGGTGAGCTGCGGGATCACATCGGCGGCCAGTCGCTCCAACTGATCGCAGTCCTCGGCGATGGTCGCGCCGGTGGGGTTGAGCACGATGGTCTGCGCGCCCGCATCGAGAACCTCGCGCAGGCCCCGCGCCACCTCGTCCGCGGTGCCGGCCACGGCTACCTCTCCCAGCCCGGAGCGGTCCCCGTAGATCCGCGCCAGTCCCGCGTCCACCCGCTGCCGCGCGCGGGCGCTGTCGTCGACGATCAGATAGACCCGCTTGCCGATCCGGAAGTTGTCCGGGTCCCTGCCCTGCTCGTCGAGCTCGCGGCGAACCGTGCGCACCGCCTCGGCGAAGGCCGCGGTGGTCGAGGAGCCGGCCCCGAGAAACGCGTCGCCATGACGCACCGCCCGCGCCAACGCCGTCGGTGCATTGGCCCCGAACCAGATCGGCGGGTGCGGACGCTGAACGGGTTTGGGGCTGATGGCCAGGTCATCGACATCGCGGAAGCGGCCGTGGAAGGTGATCCGGGGTTCATCCGACCAGGCGGCTTTCATCAACTCCAGACCCTCGGTGAAGCTGGAGATGAACGTCGAGGAGTCCACGCCGAAGGCCGGGAACTGCCGGAAACCCCCGCCGGGTGCCACCCCGACATCGAGGCGACCGTGGCTGAGCCGGTCCACTGCGGTGATCGCCGAAGCCAGCTGCAGCGGGTCGTGCAGCGAGGTGACCAGGACCGCCACCCCCAGTCGCAGCCTCGTGGTGGCTGCCGCGGCGTACGACAGCAGCTCCAGCGGGGCGATCGTCGGTGCCGGGCCCACGGTCTGCTCGATCGTCCAGCCGCCCTCGAATCCGAGTTCCTCGGCGCGGCCCAGATAAGCCTTGAAGCCCGTGTCGTCGAAACCGTCATGGTCGAGTTGCGGGAGCGAGATGGAAAACGTCACCCGTCTCACGGTACGACTGTGGCTCCGACGGGCGGCGACTTCTCGTCGACGCGCGCGGAATGCCCGGATCGGTAGGCTCGGTTCATGTTCGCCTTTCTCCCAGGGATTCCCGGCCAGGACGATCTCAAGATGTTGGTCCGGCGCTTTGACACTGCCCGGCACAACGGAGTTCCCAGCGGGTGTGTGCTGGAGTTGGACCTGACATCGCTGCCGCCGGAGGCCACCGGATTCGACCCGCTGGCCGTGATCGCGGGCGGCGGCCGCCCGCTGGTGTTGCGCCAGGCCGTCGCGGCGATCCATCGTGCTGCCGAGGACGATCGGGTTGCCGGGCTGATCGCGCGCGTGCAACTGCCCGCGGCCGCACCCGGCCCGGTGCAGGAACTGCGTGACGCCATCGCGGCATTCAGCGCTGTCAAGCCAACGCTGGCCTGGGCGGAGACCTACCCCGGCACGCTGTCCTACTACCTGGCGTCGGCATTCCGCGAGGTGTGGATGCAGCCGTCGGGCACGGTCGGTCTGGTCGGATTTGCCACCAACGCGACGTTCCTGCGCGATGCTCTCGACAAGGTGGGCATCGAGGCACAGTTCGTGGCGCGCGGCGAATACAAGTCCGCGGCAAACGTTTTCACGCAAGCCCGCTACACCGACGCGCAACGCGAGTCCGACGGCCGGATGATCGAGAGCCTGCAATCGCAGGTGTGGCAGGCCATCGCGGCATCGCGGCAACTGACCACGGACGCGCTCGACGCACTGGCCGACAGGGCGCCGGTGCTGCGCGAAGACGCGATCACCGCCGGTCTGGTAGACCGGATCGGGTTCCGTGACGAGGCCTATTCGCGGATCGGTGAACTGTCCGGCGGCCCGACCGAGGCCGGTGCGGATGCCGATAGTCATCCGGATGCCTTACCGCGACTTTACCTTTCGCGTTACGCGCGGACGTCTCCGAAGGTCCCTGCACCGCAGATCCCGGGCCGTAAGTCCAAGCCGACGGTTGCGGTGGTGACTCTGCACGGCTCGATTGTCAGCGGCCGCGGCGGGCCACAGATACTGCCACTGGGCAATTCGAGCGCCGGCGGCGACACCATCGCCGCGGCCCTGCGCGAGGCCGCCGCCGACGACGAGGTATCGGCGATCGTGCTGCGGGTGGACAGCCCGGGTGGCTCGGTCAGCGGGTCGGAAACCATTTGGCGCGAGGTGGTTCGCATCCGCGAGCGCGGCAAGCCCATTGTGGCCTCAATGGGTGCGGTTGCCGCGTCGGGCGGCTACTACGTATCGATGGCGGCCGACGAGATCGTGGCCAACGCCGGGACCATCACCGGATCCATCGGTGTGATCACCGGCAAGCTCGTCTCGCGCGAACTCAAGGACAAGCTGGGGGTCGGATCGGATTCCTTGCGTACCAACCTCAATGCCGATGCCTGGTCATCGAACGCGCCGTTCACCGACGATCAGCACACCCAGATCGAAGCCGAGACCGACCTGCTCTATGCCGATTTCATCTCGCGGGTGGCCGACGGTCGCAAGCTGTCGGTCGAGCAGGTCGACGAGGTGGCGCGCGGACGGATCTGGACCGGTGCCGACGCCAAGGACCGCGGCCTCGTCGACGAACTCGGAGGGCTGCGTACCGCGATCACCCGCGCCAAGGTCCTGGCCGGGCTGGATCCGGAGACCAAGGTGCGGGTGCTGAGCTATCCCGGCTCGTCCTGGTTGGACATGTTGCGGCCCAAGCCTTCCTCGCAGCCGGCCGCCGCGTCGCTACCGCAGGCCGTGGGCGCGCTCCTAGGTCAGTCGGTGGTCGGCGCGCTCGAAGGGGCCGAGCGATCCGTGACGGGTATCAGCGCGTTGTGGCTGGGCGGATACCGATTTTGACGCTGGCGATAGTTACGACGCGGTAGCGGGCCGCGCCTTGTCGGGCGCGGGGCTGTAACGTCAGATCTTGGCAACTGATGAATTGTCGACGAAACGACGGCCTGGCCCTGCGGTGTTCAACCCAGTCAGAGCAGCCGTAAAAGAATGCGCGGCGGGGAACGGTGTCGTCCGACACATGGAGGACTCGTGCCCGCGCATAAAAGCCCGATGAAGGGCTTTGGAGACAAACCGGAGATTGACCATCGCGAACCCGTCGAGAATCCGCCGGACCCCGGTGTCTTGAAACGGGCGATCGCCGCATCGGCGATCGGTAACGCCACCGAATGGTTCGACTACGGCATCTACGCCTACGGCGTGGGCTACATATCCGCTGCCATCTTCCCCGGAGACGCCCAACAGGCGACACTGCTGGCCCTCGCGACGTTCGCGGTGTCGTTCCTGGTTCGCCCGCTCGGCGGATTCGTCTGGGGGCCTCTCGGCGACCGACTCGGCCGCAAACACGTGCTGGCGATCACCATCGTGCTGATGGCGGGCGCGACGTTCTGCGCCGGGCTGATTCCGTCCTATGCCTCGATCGGGATCTGGGCCCCGGTGCTCATGGTCGGGCTGCGGATGATCCAGGGCTTCTCCACCGGAGGAGAGTACGGCGGCGCCGCGACATTCATGGCCGAGTACGCGCCATCGCGCCGGCGCGGTTTCCTCGGCAGTTTCCTGGAATTCGGCACCCTCGCGGGCTTTTCGATGGGTGCGCTGTTGATGCTCGGCTTCTCGGCACTGCTCTCCGATGACCAGATGGGGCAATGGGGGTGGCGGCTGCCATTCCTTGTGGCCGCCCCGCTCGGGCTGGTCGGTGTCTACCTACGTTCGAAGCTGGAGGACACTCCGATCTTCCGCGAACTCGAAACGACGGGGGAGCGGGAAGGTGGGCCCGCGTCTGAGTTCAAGGATCTGGTGGTCGAGTACTGGGGTCCCATCCTGCGATTGGGCGGTTTGGTCGTCGCGCTCAACGTGGTCAATTACACGCTGCTCACCTACATGCCGACGTACCTGGAACAGACGATCGGCTTGTCGAGCAGCCACGCCTTGGTCGTGCCCATCATCGGCATGCTGTCGATGATGGTGTTCCTGCCATTCGCCGGCCACATCTCCGACCGGGTGGGCCGCAAACCCATGTGGTGGTTCTCGCTGATCGGCCTGTTCATCGCCGGTATCCCGATGTTCCTGCTGATGTCGACGAACATGGTCGGTGCCATCATCGCGTTCGCGGTGCTGGGCCTGCTCTATGTGCCCCAGCTGTCGACGATCTCCGCGACTTTCCCGGCGATGTTCCCCACCCAGGTGCGTTACGCCGGCTTCGCCATCGCCTACAACGTGTCGACATCGCTGTTCGGCGGTACGGCTCCGGCGGTCAATGACTGGGTCGTGTCAAAAACCGGCGACCAGCTGGTGCCCGCCTATTACATGATGATTGCCTGCGTGGTCGGGATGATCGCGCTGATCAAGGTGCCCGAGACAGCCCGGTGCCCGCTCAACGGCACCGAGATACCCGGAACACCGGAAGCGCCGGCGCAGCTGGATTACGAGACCGAAACCGAGCCCGAGACCGGCACATCGTCAGCGTCACCCGGCCGGTAGCCGAGCGATCAACCGGTCGACGGCATCCTCCATGTGAGCCAGCATCAGCTTGTCGGTGAGTGCGACGTCGCCGGATCGGATGGCGCTGGCCAGTGCCTGATGCTCATTGACCCGGTCGGTGGAGGTGTCGTAGGTGTCGGCCAGCGCATGCACGCACATCCTGGTCTCGACCAGGAAGGTCTGGTGCAGACGGGAGAGCCTCGGGCTGGCTGCGAGTTCGACGAGCACCTCATGGAAACGCATGTCGGCTTCGCTGACCTCGTCCAGGTCCTTGGCCGCGGCCATCTCGTCGACCACGGCGAGTAACGCGTCTCCGGCGCTCGCATAGTCGCCCTGCAGGATCTGGCGGCTCGCGGTCCGCTCGATCGCCTCGCGCGCCAGGTACATGTCGCGGATCTCGGCGGAGTCCATGGTGTTGACGAACACGCCGCGGTTGCGGATCGCGATGAGCAGACCTTCCTGGGTGAGGCGCTGCATACCTTCCCGCAGGGGACCGCGGCTGACTCCGAATCCACGCGCCAACTCGGCTTCGCCGAGTTGGGTGCCCGGTACGAGTTCGCCGTATGCGATTGCCTGCCGGAGTTTTTCGGCGACGATGCTCGGCGTCGACTCCTGTTCGACGGGGGTGATGAAGTCGGTCACGGCCTCGCTCCGAACAGGCGGCCCAGCCCGGGCAGTGGCGGCACCGAGCCGATCAGCTGCAAGCCCTTCCAGACCGTGACCTGGTTCGCGGTGAGCACCGGTTTCCCGACGTCGGATTCCAGCTGGTCGATGAAAGCCATTGTGTGCATGGCGGTGTCGGGCACCAGCACGGCCTCGGCGTCGGGATGGTCGGCTGCCCGGACCATCGCGAGCACCTGGGCCTGCTGCAGCCGGCCCACCTCGGCCGCGGTGACGATGCCGTGGCTGCCCATCGATATCACGTCCACGCCGCCGCCCGCCAGGAATGCGACGAAGTGCGCCGCCACGTCCTCCGGATAGGACGCGGCCACCGCAACTCGGTGTATACCCAAGTGCTGCAATGCATCTACAAAGGCGATCGACGTGGAAGACGCTGGGACACCGGACGCGGTGGCTACGTCATCGGCCTGCCGTCGGGCACCGTCGCGGCCGAAGACGAAACTGCCGGAGGTACACGCCCACATCATCGAATCCGGACGTGCCGTCCCCAAGCGTGCGACACCGTCGGCCAGGCGTTCGGTCCGGCCGAGATCCAGGAGAGCATCGACGCGATGGGCGTCCTCACCGACGGAGGTGATCGCGACCGGCAGTCTGACCGTCGCCTGCAGGCGCGTTTCCAGCGCGCCGAAGTCGTCTTCGGCGCTGTGGCCGGGATACAGGATGCCCACCGTGGCCATGCAATCTCCCTTCTCCGGCACGCGTTCAGGCTTCCAGCAGCCGCTGACCGGCACCGACGGCCTTGCGGCCCGCCACGGCCAGCGCCGCCCACATCGTCACCTGGTTGGCGGTGACGACGGGCTTGTCGAGTTCACGCTCCAGGCGGGCGATCAGATCGTAGGTCGGCAGATTCGTACAACTGATGACGATCGCCTGCGCGTCGGAACAGTCTGTGGCACACACCAACTCGGCAGTCGTCTCGTAGGGCACCGCCCAGATCCGCGATGTCATACCCAGGCCTGCGGTGGCGGCCACCTCGATGCCGGCCTCCATGAGGTAACTGGTCAGCCCGCTGGTGAGGTCGGTGGTGTAAGGAGTGACGGTGGCGACGGTCCGCACACCCAGGTGCCGGAGGGCGGCGAGCATGGCGCCGCTGGTGGTCACCGCGGCAGGAGCTCCGGCGGCACGCATCGCCGCGACCAAGGCCGCCTCGCCGGCCATTCCCTTCACGAAGCTTCCCGCGGTACATGCATACGCCGTGACCAGTGGCGACACCGAGAGCACGTTCGCGGCACCGGCCTCGACCTGCTCGGGTTCGGAGACATGCACCGCCATATCGATGGTCACCGGGAGCGGGGCGTACCGCAACCGGGTGACGTAGAGGCTGACGTCATTGGGCACCCAGCGCCACAGTTCGCGGTCGAGGGCGAAGTCGTATGGCGTCACGACGCCTATCCCCACCTGCTGCAACGGTGGGGGAGGAACGACATCCTCGAGCGTCATGTCCATAGTGTGAGGCCGAGCGGGCAAACCGGCAACAGATTGTTGACAATCCTACGAAGACGTTCCTAGCCTCGGAACCGTGCCGCCCAAAGCTGCCCGACCCGTGATCGCGGTGCTGTGTGAGCACGAGACCGACCGGGTGCCGGGTTTGGCCGGGGTGGACGCGGAGTTCCGCTACTGCGAGGCCGACGGGCTGCGGCAGGCTGTCCAGGGTGCACAGGCGTTGCTGCTGTGGGACTACTTCTCCACCGCACTCCGTGAAGTCTGGACGCATGCGGATGCGTTGGAGTGGATTCACGTCGCGGCAGCCGGTGTCGACACATTGCTGTTCGACCAGTTGCGGGAATCCGATGTCGTGGTCACCAACGCCCGCGGCGTATTCGACCGTCCCATAGCCGAATACGTGCTCGGTGCGGTGCTGGCCCATGCCAAGGGGAGCCTGGCCAGCCTGGACTTCCAACGCCGGCATGAGTGGCACTACCGCGAGACCCGCAGCATCGCAGGAGCGCATGCGCTCGTGGTCGGGACGGGCGGCATCGGCCGCGAGATCGCGCGACTGCTGCGCGTGGCCGGGCTGTCCGTGCGCGGCGCCGGGCGCGTGGCCGCCGACGAGGACCAGGATTTCGGAACTATCGTTGCCGCCACCGACCTGGCTGCGGCGGTCGGCTGGTGCGATCACCTGGTGCTGGCCGCCCCACTCACTCCGGCGACGCGGGGTCTGGTCGACGCGACCGTGCTCAACGCGATGAAACCCGATGCGCACCTTGTCAATATCGCGCGGGGACCCATCGTCGACGAGGAAGCGCTACTCGCCGCGCTGACTGAACGCCGTATCGGCGGAGCCACCCTCGACGTGGTCAGCATCGAGCCGTTGCCCGCCGAACACCCGTTGTGGGACGCGCCGGGCGCCGTGATCACCGCGCACATGTCCGGCGACGTCGTCGGGTTCCGTGACACCCTGGCCGCTCAGTTCGCCGACAATGCGCGACGCTGGCTGGCCGGGGAGCCACTACTCAACGTGGTCGACAAGCTACTCGGTTACGTACCGGGGGATCCGACGTGACGATCCTGCAGGCGGTCGAGCTGCTCGATGCCTACCGCGCCAAGACGATGTCCCCGGTGGAGGCGACCGAGGCCGCCCTGTCGGCCATCGACCGCCACAACGACGCGGTCAACGCGTTCGTGCTCGTCGACTCCGATGGCGCGGTCGCCGCCGCACGCGAGTCTGAAAAGCGTTGGTATGACGGATGTCCGTTGGGTCCCGCCGATGGCATCCCGACGTCGATCAAGGATGCGCTCTGGACGCGGGGTTGGCCGACGCTGCGTGGCAGCTGGCTCATCGACGAGGCGGGTCCGTGGACCGAGGACGCGCCCAGCGTGGCGCGGCTGCGGGAATCCGGCGCGGTGCTCCTCGGCAAGACCACCACCCCTGAGTACTCGTGGAAAGGTGTCACCGATTCACCGCGCTACGGGGTGACGGGAAACCCGTGGGACCCCGCTGTGACCGCGGGCGGGTCGAGTGGCGGCAGTGCCGCGGCGGTGGCACTCGGGATGGGTGCGTGGTCGGTCGGCACCGACGGCGGTGGTTCGGTGCGCATCCCCGCGGCGTTCACCGGGACCGTCGCACTCAAGCCGACCTACGGTCTCATCCCGCTGTATCCGCCCAGCCCGTTCGGCACGCTCTCGCACGCCGGCCCGATGGCCCGGACGGTGGCCGACGTGGCCGCGCTGCTGGACGTGATCACCGGATTCGACGCGCGCGACTGGTCGGCAATGCCTTCTCCGCGTTCGCCTTTCAGGGCTGCCCTGGGCCATCCGATTGCCGGGTTGCGGGTCGCCTACTCGCCGAACCTCGGCTTCGGCGCCAACGACCCCGAGGTGGACATTGCGGTGCGGACAGCGGTGGAGGTACTCGTGGCGGCAGGGGCGCACGTCGAGGAGGTCGACCCGGGCTTCGCTGACCCGGTGCACGCCTTCCACGTGCTGTGGTTCTCCGGTGAGGCAAAGGTGTTGGAAGGCAAGCTGAATGGTTCAGAGGCCGGACGTGTCGACCCCGGCCTGCGACGCACGGCCGAAACCGGGGCGGCCTTCACCGCGTCGGACTACCTGGACGCGACCGCCGTCCGGATGAAGCTCGGAGAACTGATGGGCAGGTTCCACCAGGCCTACGACGTCCTGGTCACCCCGACCCTGCCGCTGGCCGCCTTCGCAGTGGGCCGGGACGTGCCCGATGGTTCGTCATCGCCGGACTGGACGAGTTGGACGCCGTACAGCTACCCGTTCAATCTGACCCAGCAGCCCGCACTTTCGGTGCCGTGCGGGTTCAGCTCAAGCGGCCTGCCCATCGGGCTGCAGATCGTCGGACCCCGACATGCGGATGCCCTGGTGCTCCGGGTGGGGGGCGTTTACCAGGGCGCGACGGACTGGCACCGCCGGGTGCCGGC
This sequence comes from Mycobacterium sp. DL440, assembly GCF_011745145.1. Taxonomy (NCBI): domain Bacteria; kingdom Bacillati; phylum Actinomycetota; class Actinomycetes; order Mycobacteriales; family Mycobacteriaceae; genus Mycobacterium; species Mycobacterium sp. DL440. Next base: position 314,454 of record NZ_CP050191.1, read on the forward strand.
GATGCTCACCGAGGAGGTTGTATGAGCCGATTGATCACCGTGTCGCTGGACAAGCGCGGAGTCAACTGCGTTGCCCGATTGCTCGACGAGGCGGCGCCGCGAACGTGTGCGGCCGTGTGGGATGCCCTCCCGCTGGCGGCGCAGGTATTTCACGGCAAGTACGCCCGCAACGAGATCTACACTCTGCTACCGGCGTTCGGTGCCGACCCCGGTAAGGAGAACACCACGGTCACCCCGATACCGGGCGATCTGTGCTGGTTCTCGTTCGACTCCGACGATCTGGGCAACCCCGCGTACGGATATGAGAACAGCACGGGCACCGGAACGACCGGTGCGATCGTCGACCTGGCGCTGTTCTACGGCCGCAACAACCTGCTGATCAACGGAGACCAGGGCTGGGTACCCGGCAACGTGTTCGGCGAGATCGTGGACGGACTCGAGGGCATGGCCGCCGCCTGCCAGGATCTGTGGATGGGCGGAGCCAGGGGCGAGACGTTGCGCTTCGCCAGGGCCACCTGAGCCTCAGCTCAAAGTGCCGCTGACGTAGACGATTTCGCCCATCGGATCGTTCTCGTCACGTTCGGGGACGGGCAGTCCGTGGCGGGCGAACAGCTCGGACCGGGCCACCCCGGACATCTTCCAGCCCTTGGCGCTCAGATAGTCTGCGGCCGAATGCCTTTCGCCGTGGTAGATCAGCGACGGCATGTCCATGTGCAAACCCATCTGACTGAACACCGCGGTGGCGGCCCGGGCCTTTTCCGGGTCGAAATCCTTGAGTCCAGGCACGAACTCGGTGGCTACCATGCTGCCGGGCGCGCTGAGCGCGGCGATGTTGTCGAACAGCCGGTCCTGCGCTTCGGGCGGCAGATAGATCAGCAGACCCTCGGCGCACCACGCGGTGGGGGAGCCCGGATCGAAACCCGCTGCCTTCAGCGCGGTCGGCCAGTCGTTACGTAGGTCGATCGGCACCGTGCGTCGTTCTGCCGTCGGCTCCGCGCCCAGATCCGCCAGCGTGCGAGTCTTGAACTCGATCACCTCGGGCTGGTCGATCTCGTAGACCACGGTGCCCTCGGGCCAGGGCAGCCGGTAGGCGCGCGAGTCCAGACCGGAGGCCAGGATCACCGCCTGCCGGATGCCCGCCTTTCCGGCTGCGGTGATGAAGAAGTCGTCGAAGAACCGCGTGCGCACGGCCATCTCGTCGATGTTGGAGCGGGCCCGTTCGGCCGCATCCGGTGCGAGCTGGGTCAGCGTATCCAGACTCAGCTCACCGTCGACCATCTTGGTGAACACCTCGATGCCCACTGCGCGCACCAACGGCGCAGCGAACGGATCGTCGATCAACCCGTGGGAATCCTGGCTGGCGATTGCCCGTCCGGTCGCCACCAGCGTTGCGGTGGCGCCGACGCTGGAGGCCAGATCCCAACTGTCGTCATCGGTACGTGCCATCGTGCGGCCTTCCTGGTCGTCTAGTTCGATGTCTTCAGGGTTGCCGACAGATAACCAGAATCCCCGGCGAGATCGGCGAACTCCTCGGGAAGGGTGAAACCGTTCGCTTCGTAGGCCGCCTGGGTGGACCGTACCGTCACATCCCACCCCTGCGTGGTGAGGTGGTCCCGCGCCGGAACGCGATCACCTGAATAGAACAAGTCCATCAGGTCCACATCGGATCCGACCTTCTTGGACCACTGGCTGACTCGCTGGGCCCAGTTCTGGGTCAGCTCGGCGGGGTCCATGTGCTCGGTGGCCAGCCGGCTGCCCGGGGCGCTGAGTGCGGTGATGTTGTCGAGCAACCGGTCCTGGGCTTCCGGCGGCAGGTAGATCAGCAGACCCTCGGCGATCCAGGCGGTCGGAGCTTGAGGGTCGAACCCGTTGGCGCGCAAGGCCGCCGGCCAGTCATCGCGCAGATCGATGGGTACGGCGTGGAGCTCGGCGGCCGGCGTGGCCCCGAGTCCGGTCAGGGTGTGGGACTTGAATTCCAGCACTGCGGGCTGGTCCACCTCGAACACCACGCTGCCGGCCGGCCAGTCCAGCCGGTAGCTGCGGGTGTCCAGCCCGGAGGCAAGGATGACCGCCTGGCGGATCCCGTCCCCGACTGCGGTGGTGAAGAAGTCGTCAAAAAATCGCGTGCGCACGGCGATCTGCTCGCACATCCGTTGCCGGTCGAGCATCGGGTCACCGTCCACGCACACCTCGCCGTCGGCGAGCCGGATGCTGTGCTCCAGGCCTACCGCGCGCACCAGCGCGTCGGCGAACGGATCGTTGATGAGGGGGTCGGGTTGCTTGGTGGCCAGGGCGCGGGAAGCCGCGACTCCGGTCGCGGTGGCCCCGACGCTGGTGGCCAGATCCCAGGTGTCGCCTTCGGTGCGTGTCATGGTGCTCCTAGTCTCGTATCGCGATGACAGCTTGCGAGTTACGTTGCGGCGCAGCGGCGTCTCCGGTGGGGAACTCGCGGCCGTAGTCGGCGAACAGCTCGGGCCGAGTCTGTGCCGTCACTGACCATCCGCTGCCGGACAGATACTCGACGACCGAGTTGCGCTCGCCGTCATACCAGAGGTTGGCCAGGTCGAGGTCCAGGCCGTGTTGACGCCACTGCTCGCTCATCGCGTTGCCGCGCTCGCGCAGGTTCGCCGCGATGTCGGGATGGAACTCGGTGGCCAGCCGGCTGCCCGGAGCGCTGAGCGCGGTGATGTTGTCGAACAACCGGTCCTGGGCATCAGGCGGCAGATAGGCCAGCAGTCCCTCGGCGCTCCACGCGCTCGGCGCCGTCGGATCGAAGCCGGCCGCTCGCAGCGCTGCCGGCCAGTCGTCGCGCAGATCGACGGCCACGGTGCGGCGTTCGGCCGTGGGGGTGGCCCCGATCTGCGTCATGGTGGCGGTCTTCGCGCCGATCACCTCGGGCTGGTCGATCTCGTAGACCACCGTGCCGTCCGGCCACGGCAGCCGGTACGCGCGGGAATCCAGGCCGGACGCCAGGATGACGGCCTGCCGGATGCCGGCCTCGCCCGCCACGGTAAAGAAGTCGTCGAAGAACTTCGTCCGCACCGCCATGATCCCGATCATCAACTCGGCGCCGGCCGCCAAATCACCGTCGAGGGCGATCTCACCGTCGACGAGCTTGGTGAAGAACTCCACCCCGACCGCGCGCACCAGGTTCGCGGCATACGGGTCGTTGATCAGCGGCTCGGGTTCGGCACTGGCGATCGCGCGAGCCGCGGCGACCATGGTCGCTGTCGCGCCCACGCTGGAGGCCAGATCCCAGCTGTCGGCATCAGACCGTGCCATCGCTCGCCTACCTCACTTCTCAGCGCTGATGTAGAGCACCGATGCCGCGTGGGCCTCATCCTCGACCGGAGGCAGGCCTGTGCGGACGAGCAGATCGTTGGACGAGATGCCGGTCGTCTTCCAGGAATGTCCTTCCAGATACGTTGTCACGTCGGCGCGGTCGCCGAGGAAGATCAGCTCGTTGAGGTCCATGTCCAGGCCGTGCGCGCGCCAACGGTCGGTGAACTCCTGCATCTTGGCCCGGATCGTCTCTTCGTCGTTGGACTCGGTGGCGGGCACACCTTCGACACCGAGGCGACTGCCGGGCGCGCTGAGCGCAGTGACCTGATCGAGCAAACGGTCCTGGGCATCACCGGGCAGGTAACCCAGCAATCCCTCGGCGATCCACGCCGTCGGCACCGACGGGTCGAAGCCGGCCTCGGCCAGCGCCGAGGGCCAGTCGAATCGCAGGTCGATGGCCACCGTGCGGCGGTCGGTCGTCGGCACCGCGCCCAGGCCCGCCAGGGTGGCGCTCTTGAACTCGATCACCTCGGGCTGGTCGACCTCGTAGACGACAGTGCCGTCCGGCCACGGCAGCCGGTAGGCGCGCGAGTCCAGGCCGGCCGCCAGGATGACCACCTGCCGGATACCGGTGCGGCACGCGTTGAGGAAGAAATCGTCGAAGAAGCGGGTGCGCGCGGCCATGCCGTTCGCGAAACGGATCAAGCCGGTGGCCCCCTCCTCGTCGAGTCCTTCGGTGGTGAAGTTCTCGTCGGCGAGTTGGGAGAAGAAGTCCATCCCGACGGCCCGCACGAGGGGAGCGGCGAAGGGGTCGTCGATCACCGGGTCATCGGAGTTGGTGGCCATCGCGCGCGCTGCCGCCACCATCGTCGCCGTGGCACCCACGCTGGAGGCGAGATCCCACGAGTCGTCAGCAGTCCGCGCCATGAATTCCCCTTTGTTCAGTGAAAATCAACCTGTTAGTTAGGTGATGTAATGAGCTGCCGCCGACTGTACGCTCCGATTCTGAAGACAGGCTCTGCTCCGCGACTGGGCCGAACCTGGGACCGATCGAGGAGGACGGCGGGTGCATGCAGGGGTCCTATCCGACGCAACTGTTACTCTCGTAGACTGATTTGACGACTGAGTCCGCAGGCTGCGCGCTTGCAGGGCGGTTGTATACGACTTGACCATCGACGCTGGCTCCACCAGCCCCATTGGCACGCCGCGCTTAAAGGTCGGCTGCGCAGGAGGAAGAGTGCTTTCGGCTTTCATCTCATCGCTGCGGACGGCCGACCTCAGACGCAAGATCCTTTTCACGTTGGGCTTGGTGATCCTGTACCGGGCCGGCGCGTCGATCCCGTCTCCGGGGGTTAACTACCCGAACGTCCAGAAGTGCATCGAGCAGGTCAGCGGCGGAGATTCGGCGCAGATCTACTCGTTGATCAACCTGTTCTCAGGTGGCGCACTGCTACAGCTGACGGTCTTCGCGGTGGGCGTCATGCCCTACATCACCGCCAGCATCATCGTTCAGCTGCTCGTCGTGGTGATCCCGCGTTTCGAGCAGCTGCAGAAGGAGGGCCAGGCCGGTCAGGCCAAGATGACGCAGTACACGCGTTATCTGTCGATCGCGCTGGCCGTCCTGCAGGCCACCAGCATCGTGGCGCTCGCCGCCAACGGCGGCCTGCTGCAGGGCTGCAGCCTCGACATCATCCAGGACAGCTCCATCTTCGGCCTGATCGTCATCGTGCTGGTGCTGACCGCAGGCGCGGCGCTGGTGATGTGGATGGGCGAGCTGATCACCGAGCGCGGTATCGGCAACGGCATGTCCCTGCTGATCTTCGCTGGCATCGCGGCCCGGATCCCGTCCGAAGGCCAGACCATCCTGGAGAGCCGCGGCGGGCTGGTGTTCACCGCTGTGGTCGCCGCGACTCTGGCCATCATCGTGGGCGTGGTGTTCGTCGAGCAGGGCCAGCGCCGCATCCCGGTCCAGTACGCCAAGCGCATGGTGGGCCGCAAGATGTACGGCGGCACCTCCACGTACCTGCCCCTCAAGGTGAACCAGGCCGGCGTCATCCCGGTGATCTTCGCGTCGTCGCTGATCTACATCCCGCACCTGATCACGCAGCTGATTCAGAGCGGCAGCTCCAACCCGGGCTCCGGATGGTGGGACAAGTTTGTCGCCGACTATCTGACGAATCCCGCCGACCCCGTTTACATCGCGCTCTACTTCGGCCTGATCATCTTCTTCACGTACTTCTACGTGTCGATCACCTTCAACCCCGACGAGCGCGCCGATGAGATGAAGAAGTTCGGCGGATTCATCCCGGGCATCCGGCCCGGCAAGCCGACCGCGGACTACCTGCGGTACGTGCTCAGCCGGATCACCCTGCCCGGCTCGATCTACCTGGGTGTGATTGCTGTTCTGCCCAACCTGTTCCTGCAGATCGGGAACACGGGCTCGGTACAGAATCTGCCTTTCGGCGGTACCGCGGTTCTCATCATGATCGGTGTCGGCTTGGATACCGTCAAACAGATCGAGAGCCAGCTGATGCAACGTAACTACGAAGGGTTCCTGAAGTGAGAGTCGTTCTACTCGGACCGCCCGGGGCGGGCAAAGGCACGCAGGCGGAAAAGCTGTCCGAGAAGCTCGGCATCCCGCAAATCTCGACCGGGGACCTTTTCCGCAAGAACATCGGCGATGGCACACCGCTCGGTCTGGAGGCCAAGCGCTACCTGGACGCCGGCGATCTGGTGCCGGCCGAGCTGACGAACCGCCTCGTCGAGGACCGTATCGATCAGGCAGATGCCGCCGACGGATTCATTCTCGACGGGTATCCGCGGTCGGTCGAGCAGGCCGGGGCGCTCAAGGACATGCTTGCCGCACGTAACCACAAGCTCGACGCGGTGGTGGAGTTCCAGGTGTCCGAGGATGAGCTGCTGACCCGGCTCAAGGGCCGTGGCCGCGCCGACGACACCGACGAGGTCATCCGCAACCGCATGAAGGTCTACCGCGACGAGACCGAGCCGCTGCTGCAGTACTACCGCGACGACCTGAAGACCGTGGATGCGGTGGGCGCCCTCGATGAGGTGTTCGCCCGCGCATTGCACGCACTGGGTAAGTGATCAGGTTGCCGGGGTTGCGCAGGCGCAAGGTCGTTGCGCAGCGCAGCGCCGGAGAGTTGGACGCGATGGCCGTGGCCGGGGCGCTCGTCGCCTCGGCGCTGCGGGCCGTTCGGGCGGCCGCCGCCCCCGGCGTGACCACACTCGAACTGGATCGGATCGCCGAATCCGTCATCCGTGACGGTGGCGGCACCCCGTCGTTCCTCGGCTACCACGGATTCCCGGCCAGTATCTGCGCATCGGTTAATGATCGTGTGGTGCACGGCATTCCGACCGCGGACGAAGTATTGGCCGCCGGCGATCTGGTGTCCATCGACTGCGGCGCGATTGTCGACGGTTGGCACGGCGACTCGGCCGTCACCTTCGGCGTCGGCGCGATCATCGCCGCCGACGAAGCCCTTTCTGCCGCAACCAAATCGGCCATGGAGGCCGGCATCGCCGCGATGCTGCCCGGAAACCGGCTGACCGACGTCTCGCACGCGATCGAGGTCGAGACCCATGCCGCCGAGGCCCGCCACGACCGCAAGTACGGGATCGTCGACGGCTACGGCGGCCACGGCATCGGCCGACAAATGCACATGGACCCGTTCCTGCCCAACGAAGGTTCGCCCGGGCGTGGTCCGTACCTGGAGCCTGGCTCGGTACTCGCGATCGAACCCATGCTCACCTTGGGCACCACCGAGACTTTGATCCTCGACGACGAGTGGACCGTCGTCACCGCCGACGGGACCCGCGCGGCGCACTGGGAGCACACCGTCGCCGTGACCGAAGACGGGCCCCGAATCCTCACTCAGTAATTAACGCCAGCAATCAATACTCGAATCGCACGCAGGTGCTGGTGTCAGCCCGCGCGCAAAGGTAGTAATTGAACCGGATCGCCTCCAACGTCGTATCACAGACGGAGGTACAGAAGTGGATGATCCGGAGGCCGCCATGATGCGGGTGCTCTACGACGAGCATGCTGCCGCTCTATGGCGCTACGCCCTGCGACTCACGGGTGACCGTGCCCGGGCCGAGGACGTGGTGCAGGAAACGCTGCTGCGTGCATGGCGTCATCCTGACGTGACCGCCGACACCGACCGATCGGCACGGGCATGGTTGTTTACGGTGGCGCGAAACATGATCATTGATGAACGCCGGAGTGCCCGTTTTCGGAACGAAACCGGGGTCTCCGACCCCGAACAGGTGGCAGATCATTCCAAGGCTGCCATCACCCCCGACCAAGTGGACAACGCGTTGGATCGAATCCTCCTGAGCACGGCATTGAGCCAACTTTCCGACGAACACCGGGCAGTGGTCCGCCGGGCGTACTACCAGGGCTGGACCACCGGGCAGATCGCCGATGATCTGCACATACCCGAGGGCACCGTGAAATCACGGCTGCACTATGCGGTACGTGCGTTGAGACTGAATTTGCAGGAGATGGGGGTGACACGATGACACAGTTCGGTGTGCCGCACGTTCCTGATCCGCCTGCGCTCGACAAGTACCGGACCTGGGATGCGGCCTATGTGCTGGGTTCGTTGGAAAGCAGCGAGCGACGCGAGTACGAGGCTCATCTGGAGGGCTGTGCGCAGTGCCGTTCCGCGGTGGCCGAGTTGACCGGTATGCCCGCTCTGCTGGCCATGCTCGAGCTCGACGACGTGCTTGCGCTCGAATCCGAACAGCCCGATCCGCCGCTGCGGCCCGAGGTGCTGCAGTCCGTGCTGGCCAGGGTCAGCTGGGGCCGGCGTCGTTCGCGCTGGGTGACCACGGCCGCCGTGGGCGTGGCCGCTGCCCTGCTGGCGCTGGGTGTGGTGGTCGGCGTTCGCCCCGAGGTGTTCGGCCTGCACAGCGGCTCCGAGCAGGAGAGCGCGCAGATGCTGGCGATGTCGAAGATGTCCGATACGCCGATCAACGCCAGCATCGCGATGACCGGTTACTCCTGGGGTACCCGCATCGACATGGCCTGCAGCTACGGGAGCTGGGGCAAACAGGACGCACCCCCGCAGAACCTCGGCATGGTGGTGATCGGCCGGGACGGCAGTCGCAACGAGGTCGCGACATGGCTCGGGTTGTCCGGCGCCACCGCGCTGCCCAGCGGCAACACCCAGATGCCGATGGCGGATATCGCTGCGGTGCAACTGGTTACGTCCCCCGAAGGCAAGGTGCTGCTCGAGAAGCAGCTCTGAGTCCCGTCACTTCTTCGCCGAAACCGCATTCCGGCAGATGACTACTCGCACTTCTCCGGCTGGAATGCGGTTTCGGCGAAGTTAGTCCGCGTGACCGGCATCTTTGTGGGCGCTCAGCAGGAAGCCGGACATCACGAGGTGGCCGGCACCGTCGCGCTCGACTCCGGGCGCTGATGCCGGACCGCCGGTGTCGTTGCCGTACAGCTTGGCCGGGCGGACGTCGTCCACGGTCCAATGCGTGGCGACGGTGTCGCGCAATTCCTCGGCGGTGAAGCCGTTGGGTCCGGTAGCGCCATCGGCGAAAGGCCTTGTCGCAAAGGCCAGGATGTAGAGCCGTGCATCCGGTGCCGATGCCCGGTGGATGGCCTGTATGTAGGCCTCGCGTCCGTCGATCGGTAGCGCGTGTAGCAGGCCGCTGTCGAGCACGGTGTTGAACCTGCCGTCGTAACCGGTGAAGGCGGTCATGTCGGCCTGCGCGAAACTCGCTGTGGTCAAACCACGTTGGGCTGCGCTGGCGGCCGCCGCTGCGATCGCCGTCGGGCTGGCATCCAGCCCGACAACGGTGTAGCCCTGCTCCGCCAGTGTCAGCGAGAGTGCGGCATGCCCGCACCCGGAGTCGAGAACCTCGCCGTGCACCTTGCCTTCCTCGATGAGTCGGGCAAGCTCGGGCTGCGGGGTGCCGATGCTCCACGGCGGTGGCGTTTCCTGACGATAGGCGTCGTCCCAATCCATGCCCTCCACTATGCCCAGTTCGGCGCCGAAACCGCATTCCGGCAGGTGGGTACTCGCACTTCTCCTGCCGGAATGCGGTTTCGGCGGGTTGATTGAACCGAACCTCGCCACCGGTCGTGTCACTGGCAGCGCACGGAAGTAGGTGACACATGGTCAAGGCGCACAGGGTGGTGGACCACATCGTCGGCTGTCTGGCGGCGAAGGGGATCTCGCACATCTTCGGCGTGGACGGTGCCAACATCGAGGACGTCTACGACGCGGCGTACTTCCGTGACGACATCACCGCGGTGCTGGCGAAACACGAATTCTCCGCTGCCACAATGGCAGATGGATACAGCCGCAGCGGCGCCGGGATCGGCGTGGTGGCGGCGACCTCTGGTGGCGGCTGCCTGAATACCGTGCCCGGCCTGGCCGAATCGCTGGCCAGTCGCGTTCCGGTGCTGGCCCTGATCGGCCAGGCACCGACAACACTCGACGGCCGCGGCGCCTTCCAGGACACCAGCGGGGACAACGGGAGCCTGGACGCGCATGCCCTTTTCTCGGCGGTCTCGGTGTACTGCCGCAGGGTGCTCACGCCCGCCGACATCCTCACCGCGCTTCCGGATGCGTTGGCCGCCGCACGCACCGGTGGACCCGCGGTGTTGTTGCTGCCCAAGAATATTCAGCAGGCGGAACTGGCGGAAGCCCGCGTGACCGATGGCCGTGGTAACCGGCGGGCCGGGGGCAACGGGTCCGGGCCAGAGGCGCGGCGCCATCCCGATCTTGCCGGGCTCGAGCAGGCACTGCGCCGCGTGGACCGCCCGATCACGATCATCGCCGGTGAGCAGGTCGCCCGCGACGACGCCCGCGCCGAACTGGAACGTCTGCGGGCCACGCTGCGTGCGCAGGTGGCCACGGTGCCCGACGCCAAAGACGTGGCGGGTACCCCGGGACTCGGCTCGTCCTCCGCGTTGGGGGTGGCCGGTGTGATGGGTCACCCCGGGGTGTCCGTTGCCGCAGCTCAGAGCGCGATGTGCCTGCTGGTCGGAACCCGCATGACGGTGACTGCGCGGGCGGGTCTCGACGAGGTACTGGGCAAGGTGGCGACCTACTCGATCGGCTCGCAGGTGCCATACCCGGCGTGCACGCACGTCCACTCCGACGACCTGCGCCAGTCGCTGACGCACCTGGCCCGGGCGCTGTCAGGTCCAGGCCGGCCGGTCCAGGTGCGCGTGCCGGATCTGGTGCCGCGCACCGAACTGAGGCCGCCCGCCTATCACGGTCCGGGAATCCGGTACCGCGACGCGATGGCGGCTCTCGACGCGGCCCTCACCGACGGCACCGACATCGTCGTCGACGCCGGCAACGTGGGAGCCTCGGCGATCCACTACCTGCCCGCCCGGCGTGACGGACGCTTCATGGTGGCGCTCGGCATGGGCGGCATGGGCTACAGCTTCGGCGCAGGGATCGGGATGACGTTTCACCGGGCCGCGGCGGGCGCCGCCCGGCGCACCGTGGTGATTGCCGGTGACGGCTCATTCTTCATGCACGGCATGGAGATTCACACAGCCATGCAGTACCGGCTGCCGATCACCTTCGTACTGTTCGACAATCATGCACACGCCATGTGCGTCACCCGCGAGCAGCTGTTCTATGAGGACCGTTACTCATACAACAGGTTCGGTCCGAGCCGACTCGGTACCGGTCTGGCTGCGATGTTTCCGGGTCTCACCGCCTACGACGTCACCGACGTCCGCCAACTGTCCCAAGCGCTGGGCATGGCCCTGGACAACGACGGACCTTCGGTGCTCAGCATCGAATGTTCGGCCGACGAAATACCGCCTTTCGCAGCGTTTCTCGCCACCGAGAGCGCCCCTTCCAATGCAGAGGAGAACAGATCTCATGTCGCTGCCCGCGCTTGAAGACATCACGGTTCACCGGGGCACCCGTACCCCGATGGACGGCCTCATCCGGATCGAGACCTCGCCCAAGGAGCAGGCCACTCCGATCATCATGGACATGATGCGGTCGGTCTACCCGCACGACCAGGTGTTCGGTCAGTACTGCACGGTCAACGACTACATCGAGTGCCCACCCGACGAGTTGTTCGACTACCTGTCCGACACCCGCTGCCTGGAGGAGTGGACCTACAGCCTGCGTGGATTCACCCCGACGGAGCAGCCCGGGCTGTGGCTGGCGCATGACCGGCTCGGCGCCGGGCCGTCGGGGCCGGGAAGCGCGATCTACACCCGTACCGTGGCGAACCGTGACGCCCTGACCGTCGACTATCACTGCGCCTGGGACCAGGGCAAGCACCTGTGGATGATCTATCTGATGCGCATCGTCGACGCACAGGTGGTCTTCGACAAGCCGGGTTCGGTTGTGCTGTGGACGAATTGCCATCACCCGTTCTACGACGAGAACCCCTACCCGGGGACCGCGCCCCCGGCGCGACCGGTCTGGGTGGGGGACTTCTGGGACATGTTCGGTCCCGGCCACCTGTTGGAATTGCGAAACCTCAAGGCAATCGCCGAATACCGGCACCGCAACGGCCTGCCGATCACCCCGGCCTGGATGAAGTGAGGTCCGGTGATGACCGAGAAAACCCCCATCAGCCTCATCGATGTGTCGACGTACCTGCCCGGTGACCCGATCAGTGCCGACTACTACGCGGGGTTCGCCGAAACCGACGAGCTGGCCGAGAATGTGATGTTCCGGGCGCCGCGGTTCCGTCATCACGTCGGGCCCGACGAAACCGCGATCGACATGGTGGAGCGCGCCGCCGCCGGGTTGATCGAACGGCACGGTGCCGACGTCATCACGGGTGCCGATGTGTTGATCACCCACACCCAGCTGCCCGACATGCCGTTCTACGGTGGCGGCGGCGGCATGGCGCACCGGCTGGGCATGAAGCCCAACTGGGTGATCGACCTGCACAACGGCGGCTGTGCCGCGTTCGTGCTGGGGCTCAAAGTAGCCCGCACCCTGTTGAATTCGGGGGAGGGCCGGACCGCGGTGATCGCCATCGCCCAGAACTCCGCAGGCCAGGTGTTCGATCAGGAGACCATCCGGCGTAAGGCGCAGGCGGCGGTCCCCGGCGACGGGGCCGCGGTCGGGGTGGTGACGCTGTCCGACCAGTCACCGATCCTCGACATCGAATGCCGCACCTACGGGGAGTACGCCGGGGATATGACAGTCGTCATGGACCCGCCGCGCAAATGGTGGCAGGCCGGCCCGGGGGAGGCCAGCATCGGGTTCACCGAGAGCAAGATCACCAAGGTGCTGGCCCGGGGCAACCGACAGGTTCCCGAGGTGTGCTATGCCGTCTGCGACCGGATTGGGGTGCAGCCCAAGGACATCGACCTGTTGGTGACCAATCAGCCCAACCGCGTGTTCCTGCGCAACTGGCGTGAGGCATTGGAGTTGCCGCCCGAGCGCCACCTCGACACTTTTGACGACTGCGGAAACCTTTTCGCCGCAGGCATTCCCGTTAATCTCGACTGGGCCGTCACCGACGGGCGGGTGAAGGCCGGCGACACCGTGCTGATGGCCGCCTTCGCCCACGCCGGTGACTTCGCCGGGGCCGCCGCCGTGCGGTGGGGCGGCCGCGACGACTCGAGGAACGTGTGATGGTGGCCCCGCGTACGGCCCTGCTCGACGCCGTCGGCGCGCTGCCGCAGGCGGTCAACCCGTTGGCGCTGTCGCTCAACGAATGCCCTTTTCCGCCATTGCCCGCGGTGCGTTCGGCATTGCGGGCGTGCGATGAGGCCGCCAACCGGTATCCGGAGTTCCTGCCGCAGCGGTTGCGTTCGCTGATCGCCGATCACGACGGGATCGCCGAGGAGCAGGTGATCGTCGGTGCCGGTGCGACCGGGGTCATCATGCAGGTGCTGCATGCGGTGACCAGTCCCGGCGACACCATGCTGATGGCGACACCCACCTTCGACGGCTATCCGATCTTCGCCCAGATGGCACGGTTGCGGACGGTCACCGTTCCGCTCGACGAACACGGCCGGCACGATCTCGACGCGATGGCCGAGGCCGCGAGCCAAGCCAGGGTGGTGGCGGTCTGCCGGCCGCACAACCCGACGGGCACCATCGAACCGGCCGTCGAGATCGAGCGATTCCTGACCCGGCTACCCGCGGACACCGTCGTTCTGCTGGATGAGGCGTACGTGGAGTTCCTGGCCGCCGCGCAGCGCATCGACGGACCGAGCCTGGTCGCCCGGTTCGGCAATGTCGTGGTGGTGCGCACCTTTTCGAAGGCCTACGGCCTGGCCGGGCTGCGGATCGGCTATGGGTTCTGCGCCCCCGATCTCGCACACGAGCTGTGGCGGATGCAGTTGCCGTTCGGGATCGGGCTCAGCGCCCAGGTGGCGGTCGCGGCTTCCTACGCTGCGGAAAGTCAACTGCGCCAGCGTATCCGGATGATCGCCTCGGAAAGGCGCTATCTGCAGATGCGGTTGCGGGCGCTCGGCGTCTACAGCGCCGACGGGCAGGCCAACTTTCTGTTCCTGCCCGGCCGGAACAGGCCGTGGCCGGAGGTGTTCGACGGTACCGGACTGCAATTGCGTCACTACACCGACGGCGGCGTGCGGATGACCATCGGATCACGGCAGTCCACCCGGGCAGTGTTGAGTGCGGTGACGGCTGCCGCCTGAACCACAGATTGCCCGGAGAATGCGCGGGGCGTGCGTGGTGATGCGGTAAGAAGAGGCGTGACCTCGCCACCAGACAAGCGTGACCCGATTGCGCAGGCCCGCGCGAACTGGGAGGCCGCCGGATGGGGTGAGGTGGCCGGCGGCATGGTCGCGGTGACGTCGGTGATGCGGGCCCATCAGATCCTGCTGGCCCGGGTGGAGACCGCGTTGCGGCCATACGACCTGAGCTTCTCGCGGTTCGAACTGCTGCGCTTGCTGTCCTTCAGCCGTGCCGGCGCGCTGCCGATCACCAAGGCTTCGGATCGCCTTCAGGTGCACGTCACCAGCGTCACGCACGCAATCCGGCGTCTGGAAGCCAACGGCCTGGTGGAACGCGTCCCGCACCCCACCGATGGGCGCACCACGCTGGTGCGCATCACCGAACTCGGGCGATCGACGGTCGAAGACGCCACGGTGACCTTGAACGAGCAGGTGTTCGCCGACGTCGGGATGTCGGAGGAGCAGTCACGAGCTCTGGTCGCGTCGATCGAGACCCTGCGCCGACACTCTGGTGATTTCTGACGCCGGTTTCTGGCCCACGCGCCTGACCCCCACTACCGTTGAACGCAATTGAGGGGAGTGCGGATGAACGCCAAGCGGGTGGGCGCGGCGCTCGGCGCCGTCGCTGTCGTGTTGATGGCTGCCTGCAGTACCACGACCACCGGGGTGGCCACCGCCCCCGATGACGTCACGCCGTTCACGGCGACGTCCAAGGCGCCCAAGCGAACTCCCGCCAAGAGCCCCAAACCGACTGCCGGGTCACCGCGTGGTTCGGCGGGGTTGCCGCCGGAAGCGTTCGCCGAGGTCCGCGCCGCGGGCATCCAGGGTTCGGACAATGCCATCGGGGATCAGTTGATGATGGCCTGCATCATGGGCGGCGGCAGCTTCAACAAGTCCAAGCAGGATGTCGTCAACGTGCTGACCCAGATGGGCAGCAAGCTCCCACCCGACGCGCTCATGACGATCGTGAATGTGGCACTCAAGTACGAGTGCCCCGAACTGGCCGGGAAACTCGGCGGTTAATCCAGCTAGTCCGCGAACTGGAGGCTGAGGAACTCCGGCGCCTTGATCACCCGGCGCAGCATGAAGCGGATGAACGCGGGCATGTCCTTGGCCTTGTCGTCGCGGTACACCTCGGGCGCGGTCAGCCGGTAGGTACGGCGCCGCGCTTCCAGTTCGCACCCGCCGGCGGCCAGCACATTGCGCACCCAGTCGGCCTGTGAGCCATAGGTCAGGGCGATGACGTAGCCGTGCTGTCGCCGGAACGCCCACAACGGCGTCCGGAAAGTCCGGCCGGACTTGCGGCCCCGGTGGATGACCACCGCCCATCCCGGCGCCCATGGGGCGATGAACCGGGTGAGCTTGTTCAGGCCGACTTTGTTGGCATGTGCGACCCATCGCGGAGCGGGCATCGGATAACTCCTCATTTGTGGAATTAATGATTCCGAGCGTAATCCCGGTCCCGGCAGGAAGTCAACGACTGTAGAATTCTGGAACTATGCCGCCACGTGGACGACGCCCGGGACAACCCGGAACCCGCGATGAGCTGGTGGCCACCGCGCGGCGGATGTTCGCCGAGGGGGGCTACGACAAGACCTCACTGCGCGACGTCGCGGCGGCAGCGGGGGTGGACCCGGCCCTGATCCGGCACTACTTCGGCAGTAAGGCCGACCTGTTCCGCGCCGCTGTCGGCTGGCCGTTCGACCCCGAACAGTTCAGCGGACGGCTGTTCGACGACGGACCTGCCGGCCTGGCCGAACGACTGACCGAGGCCTTCTTCGAGTTCTGGGAACATCCCGACACCCGCGCGCCCCTGTTGGCGATCCTGCGCGGCGCGGCCACCCATGAGGAATCTGCGGCCCTGGTCCGTCAGTTCATCGAGCAACGGCTGTACCCGCAGATCGCCAGCGCCCTGGGCGGCGCCGACGCCGAACTGCGGGTGGACCTGGCCATGGGCCAACTGTTGGGCATCGCCTATCTGCGCCACATCCTGCGAATCGAGCCGATCGCATCGCAATCGACCGAGGAGCTGATCGCCCGCGCCGTGCCGGCGGTCCGGGCCCACCTCCAGGGAAGCTGAGGACTCGGCCTCCTATGTGATCGCGGACGGCAACGGGATGGATGCGGTCACCGTGGTGCCGGCGCCCGGCCTCGACCGGATGTGCAGCCGGCCGCCGACGATCTCGGCCCGCTCGGCCATCGACAACAACCCGTAGCCGCCCATCTCGTCACTGCCCAACGGATGCTCGAAGGTGTCGAATCCCTTTCCGTCATCGACGATTTCGAGCCGGGCCACACCGTCGTCAACCGAGAAGGTGAGCCGGGCCCGGTCCGCCTCGGCGTGTTTGACCACGTTCTGCAGGCATTCCTGCGCGATGCGGTACAGCGCCAGCTCGATGTGGTCTGGCACCCGGGTCTCGGCGAGGTCGACGTCGATCGGGATCCGCGGGATCGAGCGGGCCAGGCTGGCCAGCCCGCCCGACAGGCCGAGATCGTCGAGCACCGGCGGGCGCAGCCCGCTGATCGCGGCCCTGGCCTCCTGCAGCGTCATCGCGACCAGTTCGCGTGCGGCCGCCAGCTGTTCGGCCACCGCCTGCGGGTCGACCGCGCGGGCCGCGGCGTCGAGCCGGTACGACAGCGTCACCAACCGCTGCGAGATGCCGTCGTGAATGTCACCGGCCAACCGGCGCCGCTCGATCTCCTGAGCCTGGATCACCTGCTCGACGAAATTCTCGTGCGCCCGTTCGCGCGCCACCAGCTGGCGGTGCAGGCGGGCCTGGTGCAACGCACCGGCGATGAGCCGGCCGATCACCAACAGCAACTCCACGTCGCGCGGTGTGAATTCACGGCGGTCCACGGTATGCACGTTGAGCACCCCGACCAGCCCGCCCGGCCCGGTCTCCATCGGGACCGACACCATCGAGGTGAAGTCACGCCCGCGCAGCGACTCGAAGGGCATGTAGCGGGGATCGGATTCCTTGTCGTGGCTGATCACCACGGGCTGACGGTGGCTGGCCACCCAACCCGAGATGCCCTGCCCGAGCGGGAGCCGGATCTTGCCGATCTCGGCGTCGAACGGAGGGGTGGCCCCGGCCAGCGTGAGGGCTCGCTCAGAATCGTCGAGCACGTGCACGAAGCACACATCGGTGGCGGTCGACGCAGTGATCATCCGGGCCGCCGCAGCGGCCAACGGCTCCACGCCCGGGCCACTCGACGCAGCGCGGATGAGCTCACGCAACAGCGCCAGTTCCCCTTCGGCGGTCAGCTCGATGGGGCCCGGCTCGGGGGTCCAGTCGCGCTCCGGCTTCTCTGGCTTTGCACTCATTGATAGATGCCCTCCCGCAGTGCGGTGGCCACCGCGCCGGCCCGGTCACTGACCCCCAGCTTGCGGTAGATGGCGCGCAGGTGGGTCTTCACGGTCTCCTCGCCGATCACCAGTTTGTTGGCGATCCCGCGGTTGGACAGGCCCGCGACCACAAAGGACAAGATCTCGCTCTCGCGCTGGGTCAGGCCCTGCCTGACACCGGGCCAGAACTCGTCGCGTTGCAGGCGGGCGGCGGTACCAGCTGCCCGTGCCGCCATCCCCGGATCGATCGCGGTCTGCCCGCTGTGGGCGAATTCGAGCTGACGTACCAGCTCGTCACTGCTGATGCTCTTGAGCAGATACCCGGACGCACCCACCCGTAGCGCCTGGAACAGGTATTGCTCATCGTCGTAGACCGACAGCATGACCACCTTGCGGCCCGGATCGCGTTCCCGCAGCACCCGGCACAGATCGAGCCCGCTGGAGCCCTCCATGCGCACGTCACACAGCACGATGTCGGGGTCCAGTGTCTCGATGACGCTCAGGGCCCGCTCGGCGCCCACGGCCTGGCCGACCACCTCGACCCGGTCGTTGAACGCAGCGAGCATGGCCTTGAGACCCTCGATGACCATTTCGTGATCGTCGACCAGCACAAGGCGCACTGGATTGGAGGGCGCCATGGCATCACCCTAAGGGTGGTTCCGGCATTACGAGGGCAGGGCAGATGAACACCAACTCCCTCAATCCCCCGTAGGGGGGACGCGCGACCGATGTGACGTGGGCCACTATCATGGGGTGACGTCAACACAAGAGAAGTCATGGCGGGCCGGGCGGTTCTGGTGGGACTGTTCGCAGCCTGATATGAGCGCCCATCCGCTGCGTGCGGTGATCCTGGACCTCGATGCGCTGTCGGATATCGACCTCGACGGCCATCGCGTCGTCTTCAACGCGGCCTTCGCCGCGCACGGTCTGCCCATCGAATGGGGTGTTGCGCGTTATCAGCAGCTGCTCGCGCTGCACGACGAGCGCCAGCGGGTCACCGCTGAGCTGCGCAAGCGGTGCGTGGGGCCCGACTGCGATGTGCTCACCGAAGTGCTCGCCGATGAGATCTGCATGACCAAGGACATGATGTTCGACGAGATGATCCTCGACGCCGGCCTGACGCCGCGGCCGGGTCTGGAGGATCTGATGAACGACGCGTTCCTGGCCGGGCTGCCGGTCGGGGTGGTAGCCGCAGGTCGTCGGCGCTGGGCCGAACCCCTGGTGCGCCAGCTGGTCGGGGAGGGCCTGGTGGAAACCGTCGTCACCACCGATGACGTGAGCGCACCCGGAGCCGAGCTGTACCGGCACGCCATGGCCGAGCTGGGCGTGGCAGGCCACGACGCATTGGCCATGGTGGGCTCGGCCGCGGGCCTGCGTGCCGCCAACACCGCCGGGATGGCCGGCGTGTTGATCGACCCCGACGCCGGTGCGGTTTCACCCGATGCGGTCGCGGTGCGGCCCGACTTCGCCGGCGCCGATGCGCTGCGCTTGCCGGCATGTCAGCGCCTGCACACTCAGTGGTGGGCGCAGCGCAGTCCTTCGGCTGCGTAGATTTTTCGCGCTGTCCGCCGCCGCGTTCGTAACCTGGTGGCGGCCAAACGCGAATTTCGCCGCCACCCGGTTACAAACGCGAGGAGGAATCAGTCGCGCAGCGTCTCGATGACCGCGCTGAAGTCCTTGCCCGCATTCGACTCAGCGAATTTCGCGTAGATCTCGGCCGCATGCGTGCCCAGCGGGGCCGACGACCCGGTGGATTCCACCGCCGCCATCGCCAGGCCGAGGTCCTTGTTCATCAGCGCGGTGGCGAACCCCGGCTTGAAATCGTTGTTGGCCGGGGAGGTCGGAACCGGGCCGGGCACCGGGCAATTCGTGTGAACGGCCCAGCAATTGCCGGTCGCGCCGGTGATCACGTCGAACAGTGCCTGCTTGTCCAGGCCGAGATGCTCGGCCAGCACGAACGCCTCGCCGACGGCGATCTGCTGCACGGCCAGCACCATGTTGTTGCACACCTTGGCGGCCTGGCCGGCACCGGTGGTGCCGCAGTGAATGATCTTGCCCGCCATGGGTTCCAGCACGGCGCGGCCACGCTCGACCGCTTCGTCTTCACCGCCGACCATGAACGCCAGCGTGCCGGCCACCGCGCCCTTGACCCCACCGGACACCGGGGCGTCGAGCTGGGCGAAGCCGTGCTCGAGGGCGACCTTGTGCACCTCACGGGCGTCGTCGACCGAGATCGTCGAGCTGTCGATGAACAGGGCCCCCGCGGCGGCCGCGGGCAGCACCTCGGCGTAACAGCTCTTCACCAACGCGCCGTTGGGCAGCATGGTGATCACCACGTCGGCACCGGTGACCGCCTCGCCGCCGGTATCGAACATGTTGACGCCGTGGGCCTTTGCCGCCTCCTGCGCGGCGGGAACCGGGTCGAAGCCGCGCACGGTGTGCCCGGCCGTCACCAGGTTGGCGGCCATCGGCCCGCCCATGTGGCCCAGCCCCAAGAACGCGATCGTGCTCACTCAAGTCTCCCTATCCGGTGGCGCGGGTCCGAGTCGATTCCGCTCGACCGATCACCACGCGCATGATTTCGTTGGTGCCCTCAAGGATGCGGTGCACCCGCAGATCCCGGACGATTTTCTCCAGACCGTACTCACGCAGATAGCCGTAGCCGCCGTGCAACTGCAGTGCCTGATCGGCAATGTCATAGCAGGTGTCGGTGACATACCGCTTGGCCATCGCGCACAACGTCACCTTGTCGGGGTGGTTGGCGTCCAGTGCAGACGCCGCTCGCCACAACATGTTTCGGGACGTCTCCAGGCCTGTGGCCATGTCGGCGAGCGTGAACCGAATGGTCGGCTCGTCGAGCAGGGCACCGCCGAAGGCCTTGCGGTCGGCCAGGTAGCTCAGCGTCTTGTCGTAGGCGGCCTGCGCGCCGCCCAGCGAGCAGGCGGCGATATTGATCCGCCCGCCGTTCAGACCGTTCATCGCGATCCCGAACCCGGTGCCCTCGGTGCCACCGAGCAGGGCCTCGGCCGGAACCCGAACCCCCTCGAAGATCACCTGGGCGGTGGGCTGGGCGTTCCAGCCCATCTTCTGTTCCTGCGCACCGAAACTCAGCCCCGGAGCATCCTTTTCGACCACGAACGCCGAGATGCCCTTCGGGCCTTCGGCGCCGGTTCTGGCCATCACTACATACACATCGGAGCTGCCGGCCCCGGAGATGAACTGTTTGACGCCGTCGAGCACCCAGTCGTCACCATCGCGCACTGCCCTGGTCCGCAATGCGGCCGCGTCCGAACCGGCACCCGGTTCGGTCAGGCAGTAGCTGGCGATGGCTTCCATCGAGGCCAGCCTCGGCACCCAGGTCTTGCGTTGCTCCTCGGTGCCGAAGCTGTCCACCATCCACGTGCACATGTTGTGGATGGACAGGAACGCCGCCAGGGTCGGGTCAGCGGCGGCGAGCTGTTCGAAGATGCGCACTGCATCCAGTCGGCGCAGCCCGCTGCCACCGGCGTCCTCACCGCAGTAGATGGCGCCCATGCCGAGTTCGGCCGCCTCGCGCAGTACGTCGGTGGGGAAGTGATGGGTCTCGTCCCATTCCAACGCGTATGGCGCGATGCGTTTTTCGGCGAACGCAGCCGCCGTGTCGGTGATGACACGGTCGTCCTCGCTCAGGCTGTACGGGTCGTGCACGTTCACCGTCTGTTCTTCTCCTCGTGCCAGCGATCGTCAGCTACTTGAACGTCGGGATGACGAACTCGGCGCCGTCCTTGATGCCAGAGGGCCACCGCTCGGTGACGGTCTTGACCTTGGTGTAGAACTGGATCGACGCCGTCCCATACTGGTTCAGGTCGCCGAAGCCGGACCGCTTCCAGCCGCCGAAGCTGTGGTAGGACACCGGAACCGGGATCGGCACGTTGACGCCCACCATGCCGACCTGGACCCGCGAGACGAAGTCACGCGCGGTGTCGCCGTCACGGGTGAACACCGCCACGCCGTTGCCGTACTCGTGTTCCGACGGCAGCCGGAGGGCCTCCTCGTAGTCATGCGCGCGCACGATGCACAGCACCGGGCCGAAGATCTCGTCGGTGTAGATCGACATGTCGGAGGTGACATGGTCGAACAGGGTGGGTCCGATGAAGTAGCCCTTGGAGAGGTCGGCGTCACCGAAGGTCAGATCGTTGGCGGCGCGTTCACGGCCGTCGACCACGAGTTCGGCACCAGACTCCACTCCCTGGGCGATGTAGCTCTTGGCGCGTTCGAGGGCGGCGCCGGTGACCATCGGGCCGTAGTCGGCTTTGGGGTCCAGGCTATGCCCGACCCGCAGCTCGTTGATGCGCTCGACCAGCCTGTTGCGCAGTCGGTTCGCGGTTTCCTCGCCGACCGGGACCGCAACGCTGATCGCCATGCAGCGCTCGCCGGCGCTGCCGTAGCCGGCGCCGATGAGCGCGTCGACGGCCTGGTCCAGATCGGCGTCAGGCATCACGATCATGTGGTTCTTGGCGCCACCGAAGCACTGCGCCCGCTTGCCGTTGGCCGCCGCACCCGAATAGATGTACTGCGCGATGTCCGAGCTGCCGACGAAGCCAATGGCCTTGATGTCCGGATGCTCGATGATGGCGTCGACGGACTCCTTGTCGCCGTTGACCACCTGCAGCACGCCCGGGGGCAGTCCGGCCTCGATGAACAGCTCGGCCAGCCGCAGCGGAACCGAGGGATCCCGCTCGGAAGGCTTGAGGATCAGTGCATTTCCACAAGCCAGCGCCGGGCCGGCCTTCCACAGCGGGATCATCGCCGGGAAGTTGAACGGGGTGATGCCGGCGACCACGCCCAGGGGCTGGCGGATCGAGTACACATCGATGCCGGTGCCTGCGCCCTCGGTGAACTCGCCCTTGAGCAGGTGGGGGACGCCGACCGCGAACTCGATGACCTCGATGCCGCGCTGGATGTCGCCGAGCGAGTCGGCGACGGTCTTGCCGTGTTCGATGGAGAGCAGCTCGGCCAGTTCATCGGCGTTCTGATTCACCAGTTCGATGAACTTCATCAGCACCCGGGCGCGACGCTGCGGGTTGTAGGCAGCCCATTCTTTCTGGGCCTCGACGGCGCCGGCGACGGCGGTGTCGACATCGGCGGCCGTGGCCAGGGCCACCTGCGCCTGCACCTCGCCGGTGCTGGGATTGAGCACATCGGCGGTACGGGTCGACCCGGCAGTGGTGCGCTGGCCGTTGATGAAGTGGGGAATCTGTGTAGTCATGGCGTTCCGTCCAGGATTGTGCGCAGTAGTGGCAACTCGGGGCTTACCCGAGATACTTGCATATCCTAGTAATTGGCCGGAGCCTTTGGCAAGGGTTGTGCAACCGACCCGCCCGATACCGACGAGATGCGGCGATATCTTCGGGCCGTCTACCGTCAGGTCGGTTTGCTTCCCTGACTCTTCTGTTGCTGCCAGCGATCCAGCAGGGTGGGGATCTCGGCCATCAGAAACGCGTAGAAGTCGCGCATCTGAGTCAGTCGGTGGTGAGCCGGGCCGTTGTCGTCGGTGGCGGTGATCCCGGCGTCGGCGGCCGCTTGCATGGCCGCGATCGTCTCGTTCTGGCTGGTGAACAGAACCGCCCACGCGTCGTCACGTAACCGGAAGTGATCGCGCCGGCTTGTTGGGGCGGGCACCCGCTCGGCCAGGCCGACAGACGTCAGCATCTTCAGCGAACCCGAGATCGACCCGGCGCTGGCGTGCAGGGTGTCGGCCAACTCGGCCATCGTGACGCTGGGTTGTTCGGAGAACAGCAGGGTGGCGAGCACGCGTGCGGGCATCCGCTGCATGCCGTGACTGCTGAGTACCAAGGCCAACTGCTCGGCTCCATGCTGCAGATCTGTGGACTTCGGCACCGTGAATCCCCCTTGCCAAGAATGATCTTCAATTATTTCTGAAAGTTTAGTACAGTCGTGGCTGGTGTTCCGGGAAGTCTGGTCGGAGATGTGGTTTTCGTCTGCACGGAAAGGGCACTGATGCGTACTACGACCGAAGTCATCGACGTTCGGGGGTTGACCTTCACCTATCCCAAGGCTGCCGAACCGGCCGTGCGTGGCATGGACTTCAGCGTCGCGCAGGGGGAGATTTTCGGGTTCCTCGGGCCCAGTGGTGCCGGGAAATCCACCACGCAGAAGCTGCTCATCGGGCTGCTTCGCGGGCATGGTGGCCAGGCCACGGTGTGGGGCCGCGACCCGGTGGACTGGGGGCCGGACTACTACCAGCGCGTCGGTGTGTCCTTCGAGCTGCCCAACCACTATCACAAGCTCACCGGCCTGGAGAACCTCCGGTTTTTCGGTTCCCTGTACGACGGCCCGACAGCCGACCCGATGGAGCTACTCGAAGCCGTCGGTCTGGGCGATGCCGCCAACGCCCGAGTTTCCAAGTACTCCAAGGGAATGCAGATGCGGTTGACGTTCGCGCGGTCGCTGATCAACAACCCAGAGGTGCTGTTCCTCGATGAGCCCACCTCGGGGCTCGACCCCGTCACCGCCCGCAAGGTCAAGGACATCATCCTGGACCTGAAGGCGCGTGGCCGCACGATCTTCCTGACCACCCATGACATGTCCACCGCTGACGAACTGTGCGACCGGGTGGCCTTCGTCGTCGACGGCGCGATCGTCGCGCTCGACACCCCGGCCGAACTCAAAATCGCCCGCAGCCAACGCCGAGTTCGGTTGCAGTACCGCACCCCCGGCGGGCTCGCCACTTCCGAGTACGGGATGGACGGTTTGGCCGACGATCCGGGATTCCATGCGATTCTGCGCGATCACCACGTCGAGACGATCCACAGTCGCGAAGCCAGCCTCAACGACGTCTTCGTCGAGGTCACCGGGCGGCGGTTGTCATGACCCGGCTGATCACCGCGATCCGGCTGGAACTGACCGTCGCGGCCCGGCAGAAGTTCCTGCACGCGGGTGTGTTCTCCGGTCTCGTCTGGTTGGCGGTGCTGCTGCCGATGCCCCGCGACCTGCGCCCGGTCATGGAACCCTATGTGCTCGCCGGTGACATCGCGATCATCGGGTTCTTCTTCATCGGCGGCTCGGTGTTCTTCGAGAAGCAGGAACGGACACTCGGCGCCATCATCTCCACCCCGCTGCGGTTCTGGGAATATTTGACAGCCAAACTCTGTGTGCTGTTGGCCATCTCGTTGTTCGTGGCGATCGTGGTGTCAACCATCGCCGACGGCTTCACCTACCATCCGGTGCCGCTGGTTCTCGGAGTTCTACTCGGCACGCTGCTGATGCTGCTGGTCGGGTTCATCACGTCGCTACCGTTCGCCTCCGTCACCGACTGGTTTCTCGCCGCCACCATCCCGCTGGCGATCATGCTGGTGCCGCCGCTGATCTACTACTCGGGGCTGTGGCCCAACCCGGCGATGTACCTCGTGCCGACCCAGGGGCCGCTGCTGCTCTTGGGTGTGGCGTTCGACCAGGTGGCATTGACGAACTGGCTGCTGCTCTATTCGGTGCTGTATCCCGTTCTGTCGCTGATCGTTCTGTGGTGGGCCGCCCACGTGCTGTTCGGCCGCTACGTCGTCGAAAGGTCGGGTGTGCTGTGACTGCAATACTGGGTTCCGGCACGGGCAGGGCTCTGGCTGCATTCGGCCGCAACGATATTCGTGGCACCTACCGTGATCCGCTGCTGGTGATGGTCGTGCTCGCACCTGTGATCTGGACCGGCGGCGTGGCTCTCCTGACGCCCAAGGTCACCGAGATGCTCGCGCAGCGTTACGACTTCGACCTCGTGCCGTATTACCCGCTGGTGCTCACCGCGTTTCTCCTGTTGACCAGCATCATCATCGCCGGGGGACTGGGCGCGTTCCTGATACTCGACGAGGTCGACGCCGGCACCATGGCCGCACTGCGCGTGACGCCGGTCCCGATGTCGACGTTCTTCGGGTATCGCGCGGGCACGGTCATGGTGGTCACCACGGTCTATGTGATCGCGACACTGTCATTCAGCGGGATTCTGGAACCGGGGCTGGCCGGGGCCCTGATCCCGATCGGGTTGGTCGCCGGATTGTCGGCTGTGGTGACGCTGCTGCTCATTGTCACCTTGGCGGGCAACAAGATTCAGGGCATTGCGATGCTGCGCGCGCTGGGCATGCTGATAGCGGGGCTGCCGTGCCTGCCCTGGTTCATCGACTCGCCATGGAACCTGGCCTTCGGTGTGCTGCCGCCGTATTGGGCGGCCAAGGCGTTCTGGGTCGCCAGCACGCATGGGACCTGGTGGCCATATCTGGTGGGCGGTGTATTCTACAACCTCGCGATCGCCTGGCCGTTGTTCCGTCGCTTCCTCACCAAAAGCAGCTGACGGTGGAGTTCGCTGGTACCGGGTCGCCGTCTCGCCCCGGGCGTACCGCGATAACCGCTGATCGAACACGGGTTTCTCGCCGTAGGCAGTCGTTGTGGAAGGTACTTCCTCACCCGCGATCCGCATGTCAAGAGTTTGCCGCGACAATAATTGGAACGTGTTGCAGAATGTGAATGCGTCTCAGCGTTCTCTCAGATATGTTCACGCGGCCAGCGACAGCGGGCATTCCTCGGATGAACAGAAGGAGACCGAGTTGAGACTCGCTCTGCGGCCGTACGCAACGGCCGGCATCGCCTTGGTCGGCGCCGGCGTTATCGCGGTGGCGCCGGTGACGGCCCCGCCACCTGAAATGCAAACGCACGCGGTGCAACTCAGCGCCACCGCCGTCGACGATCCCATCGCGGTATTCACCCCCGTCTTCGACAAGGCGGCCACCTACCTTCAGCAGGCCATTCAGGCGGAGTTCGACGACCCATTCCCGATCGTCGACGGGTTGATCGGGAAGGCGTCGGCCGATGCTCAAACCCTGAGCGCGATCGCAGCCGTGTTCGGCGAGGCGATCGTCAGCATTGCGACCAATTATCCGGCCGCCTTGGGCAGAGCGGTCCCGAAGGTCGCCGCGGGTGACTTCACCGGCGCGGTCGCCGAGTTCACCCCCATCTTCACCGGGCCGGTCTTCCAGGTGCTCGGGGTGTGGCCGCGTATCCCGGCTTATGTGCAAGACCAGTTCGAAGTCGCGGGGCTGGTCACGAGCTATGTCATGGGTACAGCTTGGTCGGCCACCATGGGGCAGGCATTGCGAGTGTTCACCCTGGTGAATGCCGTAACGGGCGTCCTCGATGAGCTCGCAATCGCGATTCCGGCAGGTGATCCCGGTCGGGCGGTCAACGCTGTCCAGCACGGCGTCGCCAATGTCGCCGACGCAGCGCTCAGCATTGCCAACGGGATCAGGGTGCACATCGACCGCGGCCGTATCAAGGTCCGTGACGCCCTCAACCCGCCCCCGCCTCCGTCCGCGACTGCAGAGCAGTCCAGCACACCGGCCCGTACGGATCTTGTGACGCTGTCGCTGCCGGCGGCGGCACCTGCCACGGAATCGCCGGTGGTTTCGGGCGCCGACGCAACCCCGCCATCGTCGCCTGCCGCCGTTGATACGCCCGAATCCGCGGCGTCGACGACGGAACCGGTAGCCGAAAAGGTCAAGGAAACAGTGAAACCCCTTGTCCGGCATAGTCGCATCGCGGTTCCCGGTAAGGGCGGGATCGACCGGGCCGGGTCCGATCGCTCCACCAAGCTGGCTTCCGATGTCAGCGACAAGATCTCATCGACCGTCAAGAAGGTCGATGAGGGGATCAAGAAGGCATTCGCCAAGCCTAAGAAGAAGGCCGCGTCCGGATCCCACGGCAGCGGGACCGGTTCAACCGGCGCGTCGGGGGACTCCAACTAGTTCGGTGAGCAGACGCGCAGGTACCCCAGATTTGCGGTGTGAGGGTACCTGCGCGTCTGCTCGCGCGGGAAAGGGCGACGGCGCGCGGTCACACCTGGTTACACCCTCACCGGAAGCTGAGCTCCCGTCGCCAGTTCTGCATAGCCGCGCATCAGCCGCACAGCGGTGGCGCGGTCGAGGTCCGGATCTCGTGCGACGATGCGGTACCCGAGGTAGTCCTCCATCGCCATGAGCGTCATGGCGATATCGCGGGCGGGGGACGTGAGTGTGAAAGCGCCGCCAGCGCAACCGGATTCGAGTACTTGCACGTAGAGATCCACCTGCCGGTGGTAGATGTGCTGGATGTCGCGGCGCTGGTAAAGCACGAATCCGGCGGCCAGTACAGCCCGCCAGATCGCCCGCCACTCGGCGTCTTCCGGTCCGGACGGCAGGCCGGCGGCGATCATGAACGCGATCTGATCGCGGGCATCCGCGGTGCGCTCCACCACGGCGAGCCGGTCGTCGTAGAACTTGCGGTCGGAGCGTTGCGCGAGCGCCGACAGCAGCTGGTCCATCTCCCGGAAGTAGTACCGCACGGCATTGGGGGTCAGGCCGAGCTCAGCTGCCACGTCGGCGATCCGCACTTTGGTCAGATCACCACGCTCGATCAACGTGATCGCGGCGTCGAGGATCTCCTCGCGTCGTTGAGCTTGTCGATTCGGCCGTCCCACGGGTCACATCCTTACCGGTTTTCGCCGATTAGTTGCGTCGAGCGGCATCCGCGACCATTATTTTCCAATCTTGAAAACAATTTCGCCACTACCTTCCGGGGGATGCATGCCTGACTGCTCCTCACGTCCACGCGCCCGCGACATCGGCGTCGTCATCGGTGAACACCCGACCGGTCCGAACAACGCCATCACCGACGTGGCCGGAGTGTCCGTCGGACACCACACGGTCCAGCGGTCCGGACCCAACCCGGTGAACACCGGTGTCACCGTCGTGGTCCCGCACCCCGGGATCTTCACCGAGCCGGTATTCGCCGGCGCACACCGGCTCAACGGCAGCGGCGAGCTCACCGGACTGGAATGGATCCGCGAATCCGGCGAGCTCACCACGCCCATCGGGCTGACCAACACCCACAGTGTCGGCGTCGTCCGCGACGCACTGGTCAAAGCACAGGTGCAGGCCCGCGGCGATGGGTTGTACTGGTCCCTGCCGGTGGTCGGGGAGACCTACGACGGGCTGCTCAACGACAGCAACGGCCACCACGTCCAGGCCGAGCACGTGTTCGCCGCACTCGCCGATGCCACGGCCGGGCCGGTCGGCGAAGGCAATGTCGGTGGCGGGACCGGAATGATCTGCCACGGCTTCAAGGGCGGCATCGGGACGGCTTCGCGGGTCACCGACACCGTGGCCGGCCCGTACACCGTCGGCGTGCTGGTGCAGGCGAATCACGGTCGGAGGGAACGTCTTCGGGTCAACGGTGTGCCGGTCGGGGAGATGCTGGGCCCCGAGCTCGTGCCCACCCCTGATCTGCCGATGCCCTACCCGGCCGGATCGGGCTCGATCATCGTCGTCGTCGCCACCGATGCGCCGCTGCTGCCGCATCAATGCACCCGGCTCGCGCAACGCTCCGCGCTGGCCGTCGGCCGGGTGGGCGGAACCGGTGAGCAGTACAGCGGCGACATGATGCTGGCCTTCTCCACCGGGAACCGCGGAATTCCGCCGTACGGGTGGGACGAGAACCCCGACGCCAACCGGCCCGAGATCGCAGTGCGCATGGTGGCGCCACAGCTGATGACCCGACTGTTCGACCTGGCGATCGAAGCCACCGAGGAGGCCATCGTCAACGCGTTGGTGGCCGCCGAGACCATGACGGCCGGGGCGGATTGACCGCCCATGCCCTCGACCACAACCTGTTGCACTCGGCGCTGGTACTGGAAGGTCACTGACCCAGATCGGCGGGTCCACACGGCCGGGGCAGGAACAGAGACCAGCACATGTTCGGCGGCTGCCAGGGATAGGGCGGGGGCGGGTTGTCGCCCTCCCACACGGTGGACGACACGTTGCCCTGTCCGCGGTTGACGTAGTGGTAGCTGTGGCAGACATTCCAGTCCCAACTCGGCCGGGCGTCCACCGGTGAGTTGAACCCGCCGCCGTAGCCGCCGAGTTCATCGCCGGGACACCACTGGTACGGGCCGGCGGCGTGGGCGGCACCCGCGCCCACCAGGCCGGTAAGGGCCAGGCCGCCGGATACGAGCGTCGTTGTCGCCAATCGCGAAGCTCGGTTCATGGTGGTCTCGTTTCGTCGGGCGCGGGTCGCTGATGCGCCCATCGTCGCCCCACCCAGGCGGCCCCGTATGGAGTAGCGGACTACCTCACTTCAGCCCCGGACCCGGGCCCGTAGCTCGTCGACGAAGGCGCGGGCCTCGTCCCACGTCGGCAAGAGCCCGGCGGCGCGGACCTGCTCCAGTGTCGGGGCGGCCGCGTCGCGGTCGGACAGCACCGGCTCGCTGACCGGCCAGTCGATCCCCAGATCGGTGGCCAGGATGGTGTGCTCCCGCTCCGGGCTGTACGGCGCCGAACACAGGTACATCACCGTCGAGCCGTCCTCGATCGACAGGAAGGCGTGGCCGAGGCCCTCCGACAGGTAGACCGAACGCCGACTGTGTTCATCGAGCAGCACCGAATCCCACTGCCCGAACGTCGGGGAACCGACCCTGACGTCGACCACCACGTCGAGCACGGCGCCGCGCACACACGTCACATACTTGGCCTGGCTGGGTGGCAGTTGGGCGAAATGCACCCCGCGCAGCACCCCCGCTGCCGACACGGAGCAATTGGCCTGCCGTACGTCGAAGCGGTGCCCGGTCATCTCGGTGAACCCGGCCTCGGTGAACCACTCGAAGAACAGCCCGCGCCCGTCACCGTGGAGTTTGGGCGTGATCTCCCAGGCGCCGGGGATCGTGAGCTCGCGCGCGGTCACTGGCCGCGCTCCGAATACGTGTCTTCAACTTCCTTTTTCAAGGGACCCCACCAGGATTCGTTGTTGCGGTACCAGTCGATCGTGGCTGCGAGGCCCTCGTCGAAATCGGTGTGTTTGGGCGCCCAGCCCAGTTCGTCGTGCAGGGTCGACGGGTCGATGGCGTAGCGCAGGTCGTGGCCCAGCCGATCGGTGACATGGTCGAAATCGTCCGGGTCGCGGTCCATCAACCGCAGCAGCGTGCGCATGACCGTGAGGTTGTTGCGCTCGCATTCTGAGCCGATCAGATACGTCTGCCCGACGCGGCCGTCGGTAAGGATCTGCCACACCGCACGGTTGTGATCGTCGACGTGGATCCAGTCGCGCACATTGGCGCCCGTGCCGTAGAGCTTGGGGCGCCTGCCGGTGAGGACATTGGTGATCTGGCGCGGGATGAACTTCTCGACATGCTGATACGGGCCGTAGTTGTTGGAGCAGTTCGAGATCGTCGCGCGCACGCGATACGACCGCACCCAGGCCCGCACCAACAGATCGGCGGCGGCCTTGGTGGACGAGTACGGGCTCGACGGGTTGTACGGCGTGCTCTCGGTGAACCGGCCCGGATCGTCGAGCTCGAGATCGCCGTACACCTCGTCGGTGGAGATGTGGTGCAACCGGACTCCGTGCGCGCGGACGGCCTCCAACACCGTGAACGTGCCGACGACGTTGCTGTGCAGGAACGGTTGCGGGTCCGCCAAGGCGTTGTCGACGTGCGTTTCCGCGGCGAAATGTACGACGGCATCGGCCTCGGCGACCAACTGATTCACCAGACTGGCGTCGGCGATATCGCCTTGCACCAACCGGATCTGGCCGGCCACCGGCGCCAGGGACTCCCGGCTGCTCGCGTAGGTCATCGCGTCGAGCACGGTCACCGACGTGGTCAGCGCCTCGCGGACAGCGAGGTGCACAAAGTTCGCGCCGATGAACCCGGCGCCGCCGGTGACCAGTAGCCGCATGCGCCAACCCTAACCGGCCGCAGCGTCAGCCTTTCAGGCCCAGCGGCCCGGCCAGCTCGGTCAGTGTCGGAATCAGTTTGTCCGGACCGCCGAGAACCTGGATCGCAACGTGGTCGGCGCCGTTGGCGACGTGTTGTTGCAGGCGTGCGGCGATGTCGTCGGCGGTTCCGTGCGCGACGACCGCGTCGATCAGCTTGTCGCTACCCGGTTTGGCGACATCGTCTTCGGTGAAACCGAGCCGGCGCCAGTTGTTGAGGTAGTTGCTCAGGTTCAGATAGAAGTCGACGGTCTCGCGCCCGATCGCGCGGGCCGCCGCAGCGTCGGTGCTCAGCACCACCTTGTGCTCGGGTGCCAGGAACACCGACTCGCCCAGCACGTCGCGGGCGTGTGCGGTGTGTTCGGGCGTCGTGAGGTAGGGATGCGCCCCGGCACTGCGCTGCGCCGAGAGCTTGAGCACCTTGTCGCCCAGTGCGGCGATCACCAGCCGGCTGGTCGGCACCTTGGCCGCATCCAGCGCATCGAGGTATTCCACCAATGCGTCATACGGCTTGCGGTATTCGTCTGTGTGCTCGGGATGCCCCACGCCGATGCCGAGCAGGAACCGGCCCGGATGCGCGGCCTCGATGCGGTGAAACGATTCGGCGACCGCATTGGCGTCCGCCGTCCAGATGTTGACGATGCCGGTGGCCAGCTGGAGCGTCTGCGTGCGCTCCAGAATGGGCTCGGCGAAAGCGAGGTCGGCGGCCGGGGAGCCGCCCACCCACAACGCGCCGTAACCCAGCTGCTCGATCTCGGCGGCCTGCTCGGGCTGGACTGCCCCGAAGGTCCACACCCCGTAGCGACCCAGATCCGGCTTGAGCGAGAGAGATTCGGTCATCTGAGCGTCCTTTTCCATTGCAGCCTGTCGGCGCTTCTAGGCCAGACCGAGAGGCCCGGCGAGTTCGGCCAGTGCGGGTACCAGTTTGTCCGGTGAGGTCAGCACTTGTACAGGCACGTGGTCGGCGCCGGCGGCGCGATGCTGCCGCAGCCGGGCGGCCACGTCATCCACCCTGCCATGCGCGACGACGGCGTCGATGAACCGGTCACTGCCCGGCTTGGCCAGATCCTCGTCGGTGAAGCCGAGCCGCTTGAAGTTGTTGAGGTAATTGGACAGGCCGAGGTAGATGTCGAGCGCCTTGCGACCGATGGCGCGCGCCTTGTCCTGGTCGGTGGTCAGGACCACCTTGTGCTCGGGGGCGAGAAACGCGTCGGGACCGATCAACTCGCGCGCCTGTGCGGTGTGTTCCGGTGTGGTCAGGTACGGGTGCGCGCCCGCGGAGCGGGCTGCCGACAGTTGCAGCACCTTGGGGCCGAGCGCGGCGACCACCCGGCGGTGCTGTGGCACGCCGTACTCATCCAGCTTGTCGAGATAATCGGTGAGCGCGTCGAGCGGTTTGCGGTACTCGCCGATCGCCTCACGGTGCCCGACCCCGATGCCCAGCAGGAACCGGCCCGGGTAGGCCGCCTCGATGCGGTGGAACGACTCGGCGACCGGGCCGGCCGCCGCGCTCCAGATGTTCACGATGCCGGTGGCCAGCTGCAAAGTGGTGGTGGCAGCCAGGATCGGATCGATCCACTCCAACTCGGCGGGCGGGGATCCGCCGGCCCAGATCGCGCCGTATCCCAGTCCCTCGATGTCGCGCAACTGCTCGGGCGACAGTTGTTGGAACTGCAGGTAGTGGCCGAACGCGCCGAACGTGCCGAGATCGGGCTTGGCGCCCGCCGTGGTCTGGGTCATGAACTCCTCAACTCACCTGTGCGCGGCGGCTATTCCGAACGGATCACGCTGATTCGGGATGCCCGGGGTGCGGGCCGGCCGGGGATACCGCCTCAGCTCGATCAGTCCGAATCCGCCGAGTACAGCGCGTCCGGCTCGGGGGCCTGCAAAGGCAACAGCACGATGAAGCGGGTGTTACCCGGTTCGGACACCACCCGCAGATCCCCGTGGTGCTTCTTCACCACGATCCGCCACGCCAGATCGAGCCCCAGCCCAGTGCCTTCGCCGAACGGCTTGGTGGTGAAGAACGGGGTGAAGATCTGGCCGATGTCCTCGTCGGAGATGCCCGGTCCGTCGTCGCAGATCTCCACTCTGATCATGTCGTCGGTCTCGCGGCCGGTGCGAAGCGTCAGGGTGCCATGACCTGCCATGGCCTGGATCGCGTTGTCGATGATGTTGGTCCACACCTGATTGAGATCGCCTGGGTAGCACTGCAATTCGGGCAGGTTGCGGTCGAGATCCTTGACCAGGGTGACCGGCTTGTCCTTGCCGATCTTGTCGCCGAACATCATCAAGGTGCTGCGCAGCAGTTCGTGGACGTTGGCGCTCTGGTACGACCCCCGGTCCATCTGCGAGTACTGCTTGGCGTCGGCCAGCAACGCGGAGATTCGCCTGCTCGCCTCGGCAATCTCGTTCATGCGCAGCTCGGTGTCGATGGTGTACTTCAGCCAGCCGAGGGCGCTCTGCAACGTCGCAGCGGTCTGCCCGTTTTCGAGGGCGTCGTCGACAGAGGCCGAGATGCGTTCCAGCCAGTCGATGTCGAGTCCGGCTTCGACGAACGTCGGGGCGTACTCCCAGGCGTACGCGATCTCGTGCGCTTCGAGCCAGTCTCCGACCTCGTCCTCACGGTCGGCGGTTTCCAGGGCGGTGAGCTCTAGTGTCTTGTGCTTGGCGACCTGTTCGGCCACCTCGTCCTGGATGGTCACCAGTAACCGCAACGCTTCCGGGGTGAACTTGCCTTCGGCCAGCATCGCCAGCTTGTGCCGCATCTTGCCGGCACCGTCGCGCAGGTCGGCCACGGCACGTGCGGTGGCCGCGGCCGGATTGTTGAGCTGATGGGTCAGTCCCGCGGTGATGTTGCCCAGGGCCAGCAGCTTCTCGCGCTGTTCGATGATCTGGCTCTGCCGGCGCCCGCCGACCTTGTGGCCCTCGAGCAGGTGCACCGCCATCGGGAACTGGGATTGCATGAACCCGGCGAACGCGTTCGCATCCAGGACGAACACCCGGGACGGTTTCGTCAGGCGCACCGACGCCTCGTAGATGTGCTCCTCCCCGGGGATATAGGCCGACCACGCGCCGAAATACACGCCGCGTTGCGAGGTGCGGTTGGTCTGGATGTCGACGCCGCCGGAGCGCTTCGACATCACCAGATCGCCATCGAGCAGCACGTAGAAGCAGGTGGCCGGATCGCCCTCGGTGACGATCGGCCCGGCCGGGAACGTCTCGATGCTGCCGGCCTGACACAACGTGTCGAGTTGAGCGTCGGACAGGTCCTCGAACAGGAACAGCGTCCGCAGTTCGTCCCGTATACAGGTCTCGCCCATATCCGTCCTCAACTCCTCAGACTTCGCCGGTGGTGCCGGCCATCACGCTTCTGCCAGGTAGCGGTGCACCAGCATGACCGCCATCGACCCTTCGCCGACGGCGGCAGCCACCCGCTTGGCGGACTCGGCACGCACGTCTCCTGCAACAAACACACCCGGCACACTTGTTTCCAGGTGATGCGGTGGACGTTCCAGGGTCCAGCCGCACACGTCGCGCAGGTCGGGCCCGGCGAGGATGAAGCCGTGGTCGTCGCGGGCCACCACGCCGTCGAGCCACTCGGTGCGCGGGGTCGCGCCGATGAAGCAGCACAGGCGCGTCGCAGGCACCTCCTCGTGCTCGCCGGTCTGCCGGTTCACCAGCTCGAGTCCCACCAGATGATCGTTCTCACCGATGGCACCGACCACCTCGGTGCAGGTCCGCACGTGGATGTTCGGCGTCTGCTCGATCTGCTGGATCAGGTAGAACGACATCGACGCTGCCAGCGACGGTCCGCGCACCAGCAGAGTGACCGACTTGGCCTCGCGCGACATGAACATCGCGGCCTGCCCGGCGGAGTTGGCGCCGCCGACGATGTACACGTCCTCACCGCGACATTCGGAGGCGTCCGACACCGAGGCGCCGTAGTACACGCCGCGGCCGACGTAGTTGTTCGGATTGTCAGGATCGGCGAAGCATCCTGGCACCGGGAGCTGGCGGTACTCGACGCCGGTGGCCAGGATGACCGCGCGGGCGCCGATGGTCTCGCCGTCGGCGAAGGTGATGGTGCGGGCCGCACCGGCGATGTCGAGAGCGACGGCTTCGCGGGTGGTGATCACCTCGGCCCCGAACCGCTCGGCCTGCCTACGGGCCGAGGTGGCCAGTTCGGCCCCCGACACCCCGGTCGGGAAGCCCAGGTAGTTCTCGATCCGCGAACTGCGACCGGCCTGCCCGCCGGTGGTGGTGCCCTCGATCAGCACCGTCCGCAGCCCCTCCGAGGCCCCGTACACCGCGGCGGCCAGACCGGCCGGGCCGCCGCCGATCACCGCGAGGTCGTACATGGTCAGCGATGGGGTGGTCGACAACCCCAGCATGTCGGCGAGTTCACCGTCACTGGGCTCGACCAGCGTCTCGCCCCCCTCGGTGATCACCACCGGCAGCAGCAGACCGTCCAGTCCGGCAGCGTCCAGGAGCTGACGGCCCATGGGCTCGTCGGTGGTGAACGCGCGGAATGTGTGCTGGTTGCGGGCCAGGAACTGGCGCACCTCCCAGGACCGCGAACTCCACTGGTGCCCGATCACCTTGGTGTGCGGGATGGCCCGGTCGCCGACGGCGTGCCAGGCCTCCAGCAGGCCGTCGACCACCGGGTAGAGCTTCTCCTCGGGCGGATCCCACGGCTTGAGCAGGTAGTGGTCGAGGTCGACCACGTTGATGGCGTCGATCGCGGCGGTGGTGTCGGCGTACGCCGTCAACAGCACACGGCGGGCCATCGGGTAGAGGTCCATCGCCGATTCGAGGAACTCGATGCCGCTCATCTGCGGCATCCGGTAGTCGGCGACGAACACCGCGACGGTGTCTCCGCGCAGCTTCAGCTCGTTGAGGGTCTCCAGGGCGTCCGGGCCGGATTCGGCGCGCACGATCCGGTAGCGCTCGCCGTAGTGGCGGCGCAGATCGCGGGCGACGGCGCGCGAGACCGCGGGATCGTCATCCACGGTCAGGATCACGGGTTTACGGGGCTGGGAGGCGGGGCCAGTCATCGCTACCAATTATGCGCCGCCAGTCCAGCGGATATCGGGCCAGGTCGCCACCTTCGCCCACGTCATCACCGCATCGACCGTGCGGACTTCCCGCCGCGGCGTCGCCCGACCGCCAACGCTCCACTGGTGCAGCACGTCCCGGGCCGGCTCCTAGAATCCGGTTCGTGACTGTTCTCGAATTCTCCGATTCGGTTGTTGTTGCACTTGACCCGGATTCGACCTACGCCCTGGTCTCCGACGTCTCTCGGATGGGGGAGTGGAGTCCGACCTGTAAGTCGTGCTGGTGGGACGACCCCGCGGCGGGTGCGATTGCCGGCGCCTGGTTCACCGGCCGCAACGTGACGCCGCAGCGCACCTGGGACACCCGCAGTCAGGTCGTCGTTGCCGATCCCGGTCGCCAGTTCACCTGGGAGGTCAACGACGGCTGGGTCCGGTGGGGCTTCCATCTCGAACCTGCCGAGGGCGGTACCAGGGTCACTCAAGCCTGGAACTTCTTGCCGAAGGGCATCGCCGGCTTCCACGACCGCTTCGGTGAGCGGGCCGACGACGAGATCGCAGCGCGCAGCGAGGCCGCACTGACCGGGATCCCGGAAACCCTCGCGGCGATCAAGGCCACCGCCGAGGCCGGTTGACCGTCAGTTGTCGGCGGTCTGCCCGTTGTGATTGAGCATCGACGCCACGTCGATGCCGGAGGCCTTGAGCGACTCCAGGATGTTGGCCACCGCCAGCGGGCTGATGCCGAGCAGACCACTGACTGCGTCCTGGGTGTCGCGTGACCCGCCGATGATCGACAGCCGCTCGATTTCAGCCAGGGGAGAGGCGGCCGCCTCGGTCGCCTTGACCACCGAGGCCAGCACGTCGGGCAGCATCAGCAGGCGCGCGGCGTCGGCCGTGTAGCCGTTGAGAGCCGCGGCGATCTCCTTCTTACCGTTGGCCTCGGCGAGCAGCTTGGCCTCGATACCGGCGGCCTCCGCCTGCTGCTCGACGCGCAACGCATCGGCCAGCTCCTTCTTACCGGCGGCCTCGGCAACCAGCTTGGCCTGCAGGCTGTCCGCCTCGGCTTGCTTCTCGACCCGCAGCGCGTCAGCGGCAGCCTTACGGGCGTCGGCCTCGGCCTGACCCTTGCGCCGCTCGGACTCGGCAGCGGCCTCGGCGGCCAGGATCGTGGACTGGCGCTGGCCCTCGGCGATCGCGATGTCGGCCTGTCGCTTCGCCTCGGCGGGGGCGATCACGTCGGCCTGCAACGCGGCCTGGGCCTGCTCGGCACGCCGCTGCTCCACCTCGATGCGGGCCTGCACCCGGGCTGCCTCGGCCTGCTCGGTGGCGATGCCGACGTCCTTCTGCGCGCGGGCGTTCGCCAGCGGGCCGGCCTGGT
Organism: Mycobacterium sp. DL440; assembly: GCF_011745145.1. Classification (NCBI taxonomy): domain Bacteria; kingdom Bacillati; phylum Actinomycetota; class Actinomycetes; order Mycobacteriales; family Mycobacteriaceae; genus Mycobacterium; species Mycobacterium sp. DL440. The sequence continues at coordinate 351,980 of NZ_CP050191.1, forward strand.
CGGCCTGGGCGTTCTCGGCTTCCGTCAACGCGCGCAGCCGGGCCAGCTCGACGTCGCGCTTCTGCGTCGCCGTCGCGATGGCGGTGTCGGCCTCGGCCTGAGCGACCGCGCCCTCCTGGCGGGCCTTCGCCGATTGGATCTGCGCATCGCGCTCGGCCTCGGCGGTGCCGACGGTCGCGTCGCGCTTGACCTCGGCGATCCGGCGCTGACCCAGCGACTTCAGGTAGTCGTTGGCGTCGGAGATGCCCGCGATCTTGAGGACGTCGACTTCCATGCCGATGCGCGCGAGGTCGCCGCCGGCCTCCTCGACGACACTGCGCGCCAGGGTGTCGCGGTTGGAGTTCAGGTCCTCGACGGTCATGGTCGCGGTGATGCCGCGCAGGCTGCCGGCAAGGATCTCGTTGATCTGCCGCTGCAACTCGTTGAGGTCGGAGGTCAGGAAGCGTTGCACGGCGGTCTGCACGGCCTCGTCGGCCGAGCCGATACGCACCAGCCCGACGGCTTCGACGTTGACCGGCACACCGTTGTTGGACAGCGCGTTCTGCAGGTTGATGCTGACGTTGAACGGTTCCAGGCTCATGATGTCCACCCGTTCGATGCCAGGCATCCGGAAGCGGGCCCCGCCGCGGACCACCTTGGGTGTGCCGCGCCCGGTGAACACGGCCACCTCGTTGGGCGGGACCTTGATGTAGTTCTTGACGTAGACCAACGGCAGCACCACCAGGATGAGGATCGCGGCGATGGCGACAAGGACGACGATGAACAGCAGGGACACTGTTGTGCCTTTCTCGGTGGGTCAGTGCTCGGGAACAGCTCAGGTTTCTGGAACAGCGACGACGTGGACGTAGTCCGGATCGATATCGGCGATGTAGACGCGGGTGGCCTTGGGCAGCGCATCGGCTTCGTCGCTCTTGGCCCGGGAGAACACGCGGTTGCCGTCGGCGTCGACGAAGGAGACCTCACCCCAGCCACCCGGCGGGACCTCGAGGGTGACCGTGCCGAGCAGACCGACATAGGAAGACCGGCCCCGGTGCGAGTTGGACTGCTGGCGGCGCATGTAGGGCAACAGCAGCCCGTTGAGGGTGAACACCAGCACGACGGCGCAGGCCGCGGCCAGGACTGCGGACCAGACGGCTCCCCGGCCCAGCCAGGTGCCGATCAGGCCTCCGGTGCCGGCACCGAGCAGAGCGACGGAAAGGCCGGTCAAGCTCAGGAAGGGCATCCCATCTCCGTGCCCGACATCGGCGAGCAGAAGCGCGGCCAGTACAGCGATGCCGCCGACGACGAACGCGGACAGGTACACAGCCATCACGTGCTCGTGGTCTCCGTTCTCCGGACGTGTGAATCAGTCCGTACCATTGTCTCCTGAGTCACGGACTCGCCGCGCACCAATCTTCGGCGAAGATCGGGCGGCCAGGGCTGATCAGCCGTGATTTTGGCCGTGGCCGTTGAGCGGGTATCGTGGACCAACGGTGCGACTTTCGCGCCGACTTTTTGCGTGCCCCGTCTTGGAACTGCTGAATATCTGCAATTTCGCTTTGATCCGGCTCACGTTGTGAAGTTGGCCGGCGGCAGCACCACCACGGGCTGCATTGCGACTGATGAAGCTACGAAACGAAAGCAAGGATCGCCGAAAAGTATGGCCAAGAAAGACGGTGCCATCGAGGTCGAGGGTCGCGTGGTCGAACCTCTGCCCAATGCGATGTTCCGCATTGAGCTGGAGAACGGACACAAGGTCTTGGCCCACATCAGCGGCAAGATGCGGCAGCACTACATCCGCATCCTGCCCGAGGACCGCGTCGTGGTGGAGCTCTCTCCCTACGACCTGTCCCGGGGCCGCATCGTGTACCGGTACAAGTGACCCGATAGAAGCCCGACCAGTAACGACGAGACCGGTGACGTGCGTGCCTGCACGCCACCAACAGAGCCAGAAGGATCGAACAGCCGTGAAGGTGAACCCGAGCGTCAAGCCCATCTGCGATAAGTGCAGGGTGATCCGCCGGCATGGGCGGGTCATGGTGATCTGCAGCGATCCCCGCCACAAGCAGCGGCAGGGCTGATGAGCGCTTGCGCGAAGAGCAATTAGTCGCGCTGTCGCCTCATCTCACCACAACTGAATGATGAACCCCCAGCACCACTGAGCGGATCCGCCGCTCATACGCGATGAGCATTCATCCACGTCCGGCACGGAGGCCGGACCCCGGGGAGCCCTTAGGGGCTGATGGGAACGGGCTGGGACCAGACCTCCGCAGAAAAAAGGAATGGCACACAATGGCTCGACTTGTGGGCGTAGATCTTCCGCGCGACAAGCGCATGGAGATCGCGCTGACCTACATTTTCGGCATCGGCCGTACCCGTTCGAACGAGATCCTCGCCGCGACGGGCATTGACAAGGACATGCGCACCAAGGACCTGACCGATGATCAGGTGTCCGTTCTGCGCGAATACATCGAAGGCAACCTCAAGGTTGAGGGTGACCTGCGCCGTGAGGTGCAGGCCGACATTCGCCGCAAGATCGAGATCGGCTGCTACCAGGGCCTGCGGCACCGCCGTGGCCTGCCGGTGCGTGGCCAGCGGACCAAGACCAACGCGCGTACCCGCAAGGGCCCCAAGCGCACCATCGCCGGCAAGAAGAAGGCTAGGTAACCCCGATGGCACCACCGAAGAAGGCCGCGGGCGCCAAGCGCGGTAAGACCACCCGTCGCCGGGAAAAGAAGAACGTCCCGCACGGCGCTGCGCACATCAAGAGCACGTTCAACAACACCATCGTCTCGATCACCGATCCCCAGGGCAACGTCATCGCCTGGGCGTCGTCGGGTCACGTCGGCTTCAAGGGTTCGCGCAAGTCGACCCCGTTCGCCGCACAGCTGGCCGCCGAGAACGCCGCCCGCAAGGCGCAGGAGCACGGCGTGAAGAAGGTCGACGTGTTCGTCAAGGGTCCGGGTTCGGGCCGTGAGACCGCCATCCGCTCGCTGCAGGCCGCAGGCCTCGAGGTGGGCGCGATTTCCGACGTCACTCCGCAGCCGCACAACGGCTGCCGTCCGCCCAAGCGGCGCAGGGTCTAGGTCGGCTCGGGAAAAGGATTAGGTAAAGATAATGGCTCGTTATACCGGACCCGCCACCCGCAAGTCGCGCCGTCTCGGCGTCGACCTGATCGGTGGAGATCAGTCGTTCGAGAAGCGCCCCTACCCGCCCGGTCAGCACGGCCGCGCGCGGATCAAGGAGAGCGAATACCGCACCCAGCTGCAGGAGAAGCAGAAGGCTCGCTTCACCTACGGCGTGCTGGAGAAGCAGTTCCGCAAGTACTACGAAGAGGCCAACCGCAAGGCCGGCAAGACGGGTGAGAACCTGCTCCAGATCCTGGAGACCCGGCTGGACAACGTGGTGTACCGCGCCGGCCTGGCGCGTACCCGCCGGATGGCCCGTCAGCTGGTCAGCCACGGCCACTTCACCGTCAACGGTGTCAAGGTGAACGTCCCGAGCTACCGGGTGTCGCAGTACGACATCATCGACATCAAGGAAAAGTCGCTGAACACGCTGCCGTTCGAGCTTTCCCGGCAGACCGCGGGTGAGCGTCCGATCCCGTCCTGGCTGCAGGTCGTCGGCGAGCGTCAGCGGGTGCTGGTGCACCAGCTGCCCGAGCGTGCGCAGATCCAGGTGCCGCTCGCCGAACAGCTCATCGTCGAGTTCTACTCGAAGTAATGAACTGACGCGGCCGGAGGCCGCAAATGTCGACGGTCGTTCGTCCGTTGACACCCAGACGGCATCAAATAGCGGGTGCCGAGAAGGAGAAACACAATGCTGATCTCTCAGCGACCCACACTGGCCGAGGAAACCCTCGCCGAGAACCGCTCCAAGTTCGTCATCGAGCCGCTGGAGCCCGGTTTCGGATACACGCTGGGTAACTCGCTGCGGCGCACGCTGCTGTCGTCCATCCCGGGCGCAGCGGTGACGAGCATCCGCATCGACGGTGTGCTGCACGAGTTCACCACCGTCCCCGGGGTGAAGGAAGACGTCACCGACATCATCCTGAACCTCAAGGGCCTGGTCGTGTCCTCCGAGGAGGACGAGCCCGTCACCATGTACCTGCGCAAGCAGGGTCCGGGTGCGGTCACCGCCGGTGACATCGTCCCGCCGGCCGGTGTGACGGTGCACAACCCCGACATGCACATCGCCACCCTGAACGACAAGGGCAAGCTGGAGGTCGAGCTCGTCGTCGAGCGCGGTCGCGGCTACGTCCCGGCCGTGCAGAACAAGGCGTCGGGCGCCGAGATCGGCCGCATCCCGGTCGATTCCATCTACTCGCCGGTCCTCAAGGTCACCTACAAGGTGGAGGCGACCCGCGTCGAGCAGCGCACCGACTTCGACAAGCTGATTCTCGACGTCGAGACGAAGAACTCGATCAGCCCGCGTGACGCCCTGGCGTCGGCCGGCAAGACCCTGGTCGAACTGTTCGGTCTGGCACGGGAACTCAACGTCGAGGCCGAGGGCATCGAGATCGGGCCGTCGCCGGCCGAGGCAGACCACATCGCCTCGTTCGCGCTGCCCATCGACGATCTGGACCTGACCGTCCGCTCGTACAACTGCCTCAAGCGCGAGGGTGTGCACACGGTGGGCGAGCTCGTCGCCCGCACGGAGTCCGATCTGCTGGACATCCGCAACTTCGGCCAGAAGTCCATCGACGAGGTGAAGATCAAGCTGCACCAGCTGGGTCTCTCGCTCAAGGACAGCCCGGCCACGTTCGATCCGTCGGAGGTCGCCGGTTACGACGCCGCCACCGGTACCTGGACTGCGGACGCCGGCAGTTACGACCTGGACGACACCCAGGACTACGCCGAGACCGAACAGCTCTAAAGAATTACCGTCCCGGTCCTACCTGATACGGGGGCCGGCCCCATTTAGGAGATAGTCGCAATGCCCAAGCCCACAAAGGGTGCCCGCCTCGGCGGATCGTCCTCACACCAGAAGGCGATCCTCGCCAACCTGGCCACCTCGCTGTTCGAGCACGGCCGCATCAAGACGACCGAGCCCAAGGCCCGGGCGTTGCGTCCGTACGCCGAGAAGCTGATCACCCACGCCAAGAAGGGTGAGCTGCACAACCGGCGCGAGGTGATGAAGAAGATCCGCGACAAGGACGTCGTGCACGTCCTGTTCGCCGAGATCGGCCCCTTCTTCGCTGACCGTGAGGGTGGCTACACCCGGATCATCAAGGTGGAGGCACGTAAGGGCGACAACGCCCCGATGGCCGTCATCGAGCTGGTGCGGGAGAAGACCGTGACCTCTGAGGCAGACCGCGCTCGTCGTGCCGCAGCCGCGCAGGCCAAGGCCGCCGAGGCGGAAGCTCCCGCTGAGGAAGCTGCGGAGGACGCCGAGGTCGAGGCGACCGAAGAGGCCGCCGCCGAAGAGGCTCCGGCTGACGAGGCTCCGGCCGAGGATGAAGCCAAGTCCTAACCAGGCATTGAACGACATGCCCGCCATCGATTCCGGTGGCGGGCATGTTCGTTTGCGCCTGGACATCGCCTATGACGGCACTGATTTCGCGGGCTGGGCGGTGCAGGTCGGCCAGCGGACCGTGGCCGGGGTGATCGACGAGGCGCTCTCGACGGTGTTCCGCACGCTGGTGGTGACGCGCACCGCGGGCCGTACCGATACCGGCGTGCATGCCACCGGCCAGGTCGCCCATGTCGACGTTCCGGTCGATGCCGTGGCGCACGCCTATCCGCGGACCACCCACTCAGGTGACGCTGAGTTCACTCCGCTGGTGCGGCGATTGGCTCGGCTGCTGCCGACAGACGTCCGGATCCGCGACATCGTGCGGGCGCCCGTGGGTTTCGATGCCAGGTTCTCGGCACTGCGCCGGCACTACACCTACCGGCTGTGCCTGGCCCCGTATGGGGTCGAGCCGGCCGAAACGCGGTTCGTCACACCGTGGTCGAAGCCGTTAGACCTTGATGCGATGGCTGCCGCATCGCGGGAGTTGTTGGGGCTCAACGATTTTGCCGCGTTCTGTCGTCACCGCCCCGGGGCCACCACGATCCGTGACCTGCAGCGGCTGGAATGGGTGCGTGATGGGCATTATGTGACGGCGTATGTCACCGCGGATGCGTTCTGCTGGAACATGGTCCGCTCGCTGGTCGGCGCGATGCTGGCGGTGGGAGAGGGCAGGCGGTCACCCGAGTGGACCGCCGGGCTACTGGGTGAGACGAGCCGGTCCAGCGATTTCGCCGCTGCGCCTGCGCGCGGGCTGACGCTCGTGCGGGTCGACTACCCGCCCGATGATCAACTGGCCAGCCGGAACACGATCACCCGGGACGTGCGTACGCTCTGAGGCCCCCAGACCCCAGGCCCTCAGAGTCGGGCGGCGACGAACTTGGCTGCCTGCGCCACCATGCCCGAGCGGATGTAGCCGGGCGCCAGATGGTCCTGCCACCCGGCCCGCCAGGTGTATGGACTGCTCGGATTACAGATCGGGTCGTCGCTATGACACAGATCGATAGTGCGACTCTGATACGTCGGGTTCAACAACGTGATCGGACCGGCCCAGTTTGCGCCATTGCCGAACAATGCCACCGCCGCAATGTGTTGGTCGGTGCCACGCGGTAACGGACTGCTGAAGGTGAACGCCGAAACCGGCATGGCCAGAACGAGATCGGTGGCGGCGGCACCCAACGAATAGCCGCCCAGCACGAGCTTGGTCCTCGGACAATTGCGGGTCATCCACTGCACGTGCCGGCTCATGTCGTTGGCGCCCACGTCGACCTGGGTATCCGCCGGGTAATTCACCGGATAGAAACTGATATTCGGACCTCGGAGGGCTCGCAGCGTCTTGATGAATGCGGTGCCGACCTGACCGGGGCCTGGGGGTTCCATCCGGCCGCGGGCGAACACCACCTCCGCCGGCGGGCACACGGCGCCATGGGCGGCGCCAATCATGCTGGGCGCTACCGCCATCGGCGTCACGACGGCAGACAGGGTGGTGATGAGCGCGGTGAACATCCGGCGGACAATCACGCATTCGATGGTATTGACGGCCACGTCGAGAATAGGTGCCGGTCAGGCAACGATCCGGCGACGAACCATCGATCTCAGCGCGCGGTCGGCGTCAATTCAGCCGACCCGCTACGAAATCCGCGGCCTGGTTGACCATTCCGCCGTCGATGTAGGCACCGGCCAGGTGATCAGGCCAGTTGTTCTTCCAGGTGTCGGGGTCGGCCGGATTGCAGATCGGGTCGGCACCGTGGCACAACTCGATGGTCCGGTCGGCGTAGACCGGGCTGAAGCGTGTGATGGGACCCACCCATGCGGCGCCGTTGCCGAACAGGGCGACCGCGGCGATGTGCCCGTCGGCGCCCGCGGGGAGCGGTGTCTTGAAGCCGAAGCCGGTGAACGGGACGGCAAGCACGACGTCGGCGACTGCCGCGCCCAACGAGTACCCGCCGACCACCAACCGGGTGTCCGGGCAGTTGTTCATCATGTACTGGATGTGGCCGCTCATGTCGTTGGCGCCGATGTCGACTTCGCTGTCTGCCGGGTACCGAACGGCATAGACACCGATGTTCTTGTTGGTCTTGGACCGCAGGGCGCTCACGAACGCGTTCCCGAGCGTGCCGACCCCGGCGGGCTCGGTACGGCCGCGGGCGAAGACCACCTCGACCGGAGGACACGAGGCGGCGTTGGCCACGGCCGGCGAACCGGGCAGGGCAGCGGAGACGACCGGCAGGACGGCGAAGGCCACCGCGAGGACGGCGGCCACAACGATCCAGCGCTGCAGCAGCCGGGCTACGTGGCTTTGGGCGGGAAGTTCGACCACCTCAGCGATGGTAGCGGACGCGGGCTACAACAGTCCGGCGACGAAGTTCGCGGCGTCGTTGGCCGCACCTTCGTAAGCCCGGTGTGCCTGCACACTGTCGCCGTCGCCGCAGATCGGATCGCCGGGGTTGCACAGGTCGATGGCGCGGCCTCCGTATACGGGACTGGAGGTCAGCGGCAGTCCGAGTTTGGCCGACGGGTTGCCGAAGACGGCGACCGCGGCGACGTGCTCGGGGACATTCGGCGGCAGCGGTGCGTTGAAGCCGACGGCCGGGAACGGAACGGCGGCGATCACGTCGATCACTGCGGCGCCCTGGGAGTAGCCGCCCAGCACCAGCCGGGTGGCGGGGCAGTTGTCCACCATCCACTGGATGTGGCCGGAGGCATCGTTGGCGCCGCCGGCCGCGGCCAGGAAGTCGAAGCTGGCCGGATAACTCACCGCGTAGGCGCCGACCGAACGGCCGCCGACCTTGTTGCGCAGCGAACTGACGAACGCATTGCCGATCCGGCCGAGACCCGGGGTGTCGTTGGTGCCGCGGGCGAAGACCACCTCGATGTCGGGGCAGTCGGCGGCTTTGGCCAGGGGAAGGCCTACGCCGAGCCCCGCGGTGGGGGTGGGCGCCAGAGCCGGTGCGACGACGGCAGCAGCAGCGGTGAGCGCTGCTGCCGCGAACACGGTGCAGCGACGAACAAGATCAATGGCCACGCCAAATCCTAACGTCTGTGTTGGCTAGACGATTCCTGCGACGAAGTTGACGGCCTGATCTGCCATGCCGACGTAGTCGCTGTGCGCGAAGGGGTTCCGGCCGCGTGAGCAGATAGGGTCCCCGTCCTTGCAGATGTCGATGGCCTTGCCACCGAACACCGACGAGGTGATCGGGATGCCGAATTTCGTCGACGGGTTGCCGAATACGGCAACGGCAGCGACCTGGGGCACGAGGTCGCCCGCGAGCGGCGGCGCGGATCCGATCTCCCCGACCCTGTTTCCGAGCGGCGGGATGCCTGCCAGCATGTCCACGACCGCGGCGCCCTGTGAGTAGCCGCCCAGTACGACCTTGGTGGACGGGCAGGAGGACGCCAGCGTGGCGATGCGGTTGGCAGCGTCGTTGGCGCCGTCGGCGGCGGCCAGGAAGTCGTAGCTGGCCGGGTAGTTCACCGCGTAGGTGGCTACGGAGCGGCCGCCGAGTCGCGAGCTCAGCCCGTCGGCAAAGGCCTGACCCGGCCGCCCCAGTCCGGGCGCGTCATTGGTTCCGCGGGCGAAGATCACCTCGACGTCGGAGCACGGTTCGGCCGTGGCGGGTGCGGCGAGCGCAAGCGGGAAAGCTGCGCTGACCAGGGTTGAGACAATCGCGGCCACCCGGGCCGACTTCCGGAGGAGACTCACGGGCAACATAGTCACACAAAATGGTTAGCCGCGGCTAATCGTTTGCCCGTTCGGACGTCTCCTGCAGGGCCATATCGGGCCAGGTCGCCAGCTCGATCTGGGTGGGCGTTTCCGGGTCCGCCTGCTCACCGCGGTCGCCCTGGCGGGCCACTGCCAGACCCACCAGTACCACCGCGCCGCCGATCGCCTGGCTCACCGACATGGCCTCGCCCAGCATGATCCAGGCGATGAGGACCGCGAACAGCACCTCGGACAGCCCGACCAGCGAGGCAAAGCGCGGCTTGAGCCTGGCGATCCCGACGATGCCCAGGGTGTACGCCAGGGCAGTGGGGATCAGGCCGAGCGCGATCACCGGTACCAGCCACGCGGTCGTGTGTCCGGCGATGGTCACGGGGTGGGTCGTGAAGGTCAGAGGCATGATGCCGGTGACGCCGAGAAGTGTCACGGCCGCAGTGCCGACGACCAGGCCGCCTGCGGCCAGGCTGATGGGGCTGAGCCCGTCTCCGTCGGTGCTGGCCTTGTTGGACATCATGAAGTAGCAGGCGGCGCACACGGCGGCGGCCAGGCCCCAGCTCACTCCGGCGAGGTTGATCTGGGCGCCGCTGAACACGTCGAGCACCAGAACGATGCCGGCGATGGCGACCGCCACGCCGCCGAAGGTCATCGCGCTGGGCCGGTGCCGGGTGCTGGCCCAGACCCAGCCGACCACGAGGATCGGTGCGGTGTACTCGAGCAGCAGGGCCACGCCGACGGACAGGTGTGCGACGGCGTTGTAGTAGCAGAGTTGCGCGCCCGCGATCGGGATCAGGCCGTAGCCGACGACGGTCTTGGCATGGTCGAGCACCTCGCGGATCCAGCCGGGCCGGACGACGCTGGCGAAGGCGGCCATCATGAGCGCCCCGCCGGCGAGTCGGGCCGTGACGGCCGCGGTGGGGCTCCAGCCGGATTCCATCAGGGCTTTGGCGAACGGGCCCGATGAGCCGAACGCCAGCGCGGAGCTGACGGCGAACAATAGGCCTATCCGGAAGTGGTTATCGGCGGTCGTGCGGTCGAGCTGGGCTTCGGCAGTCATCGGTACACCTCCCCTGGGGCATGTCATGAGTAAAGTGCATTATGGTAATGACGGTGGTGGTGACGCTACGGCGACAGGGGGTCATGAGTCAAATGCTTTTTACCTATGACACGGAGCTCACGCTCCGGGCCGCGATGGTGTTGGTGAACACCGATCGGGTAGAAGGCGAACAACTGTCCGACCAGGCAGCGCTGAACGCCTACCTGGATGAGTTCGGTTGGACCGGCCGGCGCGACCGCGACGACGCCGAACTCGGGGCGGTGCGCGGGCTGCGCGAGCGCGTGGGGGAGATCTGGGCGGTGGCCGACGACGAGGAGGAGACGGTCCGTCGGGTCAATGCCCTGCTGAGCGATACCAAGGCGGCGCCGTGGCTGACCCGGCACAAGGAGATGCCGGAATGGCACCTGCACCTGGCGTCGGTCGACGACCCGTTGGCGCAGCGGATGGGCGCCGAGATGGCGATGGCGCTGGCCGACCTGATCCGCGGCGGCGAACTGCGCCGCCTCAAGATCTGCGCGGCGCCGGACTGTGAGGCGGTGCTGACCGACCTGTCGCGCAACCGCTCCCGCCTCTTCTGCGACACCGGCAACTGCGGTAACCGCCAGCACGTCGCGGCCTACCGGCAGCGTCAGCGTGCCGAGTAGCGCGCTGTGTAAATCGGTGTAATCACGCCGCTCCCGGCCGGGTTAGGTTGATTGCCGGGGGCATATGGCACGGCGATCGGTCACTCGGTTACAGCTCAGCGGGCATCGATTCCTGTTGCGGCGCATGGCACACGCGTTGGTTCGCGGTGACGCGCGGATGCTCGACGATCCGCTGCGCGCCCAGGCGGTCGCCTACGGTGCGGGCTGTGCACTGACGGCCGTCGCGATCGCGGTGGGTGCGGTGCTCGCGCTGGTGCGCCCCGGCTCGGTGCCGGGCGATGCGCCGATCCTGATGGCGCGCGACACCGGCGCGCTGTACGTCCGTATCGACGACACCGTGCACCCGGTGCCCAATGTCGCCTCGGCCCGGCTCATCGTTGGTACACCGGCGAATCCGGTGGTGGTCAACGATGCTGCATTGGCGAAGTTCCGGCGCGGGCCGCTGGTGGGCATCCCTGGCGCCCCGGCCCGGCTCGGTCGACCACTGAGCGTCGACGAATCGGACTGGGCCATCTGCGACGGTACCGAGCCGGCCGAGACGGTACTGCTGGGCCGGTCCGACCCGGGGATGGTGACGTTGAGTAGCGGTCAGGCGCTGTTGGTGTCAGAGCGCGCGGTCGGGGCGACGTCGTACCTGTTGGCCGACGGATGGCGCGCCCGGGTGGATCTGCGCGACATCGCGGTGGTGCGGGCACTGCATCTGGAAGGTGTGGCAGCCCAGCCGGTTTCGCAAGCCCTGTTGGATTCGGTGCCGGAAGCGCCGCCGTTGCAGGCGCCGTCGATTGCGGGCCTGGGAAACCGAGGGCCGGCCGCGCTGGGCGGACTCGCGGTGGGCACCGTGGTGCGCGTGGTGCGCGCCGGCCCTGCGGAGTTCTATGTGGTGCTGACCGACGGCCTCCAACGCGTCGGCCGGGTGGCGGCCGACGTCATCCGCTTCAGCGTGGCACAGTCGCATGGCGAACCGCCCCTGGTCCCGGCCGATGCGGTGGCCGACGTGCCGGTCGCTGACAGCCTCGCGGTGGCCCGGTTCCCGGAACGGGTATTGCCGCGGGCACGCGCGGTGGTGTGCGCCCGCTGGGATCCGCGACAGCCCCGGTCGGATACGAATACCAGTGTGGCCATGGCTGATTCGCTGCCTGATCACAGTGTGCAGCTGGCACAGGCCGATGGCGACGGGCCGAATGTCGACCGCGTGCAGATCCCGGACGGCCGCAGCATTCTGCTGCAGGCCGGAGGCGTGGCACCCGACGCCATCGATGGTGGGCCGCTGTATTTGTTGAACGATCTCGGTGTCCTGTTCGGCGTCCGCGACGGGGCGACCGCCGAAATGCTCGGCCTGGGGACCAACGCTGTTCCTGCGCCGTGGCCGATGCTGGCCATGCTGCCCCGGGGCCCCGAACTGAACCGCGACGCGGCCTCAGTCGTGCGAGACGCGCTGCCCGGCGTCCGAGCAGCGCCGTCGTAACCGCCTGGCCGCCAGCGCCAGTGCGGTCAGAACCGTCGCGCCGACACACACGGCGGCGCCGCCGAAGGCGATGCGTTGGGGCCGGGGATCGATCGCAACCCGAGCGGCCGGCGCCACCGAGGCCGGAGCGGTCGGCACGGATGCAGACGACGGGGTGCCGCCGCTGACCGCGGCCAGGGCGTCGACGACACCGTTCCCGACCAACGGATTCCAGCCGTCGGCCGGGGTACGTGCGGTGTCTTCGATACGGCGCATCACCTCGCGCGCGCTCAGCTGCGGGAACCGGGCTCGCACCAGGGCGGCAAGCCCGGCCACCACGGGCGCGGCATAGCTGGTTCCCGAAATCGGGGCAACACGGCCGATCGAGTCGATCAACCGCTCGCCGTCGGGGTGTAGCGACACGAGATTCTCACCGGGCGCAGCCACGTCGACCCAAGGGCCCGCCAGGCTGAAGACCGATGCGGTGCCTTCGGATCCGACCGAACCCACGCACAACACCAGGTCGTCGTACCACCCCGGGCTGGATACCGAGCGGACGCTGTTCCAGTCGGGCTCGCCAGCTGGCCCGACGGGGCCGTCCTGCTGCGTGCAGCCCGCGCCGACGTTGCCGGCCGCGGCCACCACCACGACGTTGCGGACATCGACGGCATAGCTCAGCGCGGCGCCGAGGGCACGGTCGTCGGGTGCGGCGCTGGCTGACACGCAGGCGGGAGACGAGATGTTGATGACGGTTGCACCGAGGTCGGCCGCGGTGCGCACCGCCATGGCAAGGGTGTTGACGTCACCGACGCCGGTCGAGCCACCGTCCGCGGCGAACTTGTTGCTCGACTGCCGGATAGCCAGGATAGCGGCGTCGGGTGCGACCCCGCTGAAGCCGGCACTCGGTGCGGCACCGGCGATTCCGGCAACGATCGTGCCGTGGCCGTCGCAATCGACGGTGCCGTCGCCGCGGGACACATAGTCGCCGCCTCCAATCAGGTGCGGCAACAGTCGGTGCCGGGCGACACCGGTGTCGATCACCGCGATCTTCTGGCCCGCGCCGCGGGTGAGCGGCCATACCGATTCCAGGCCCAGCGGGTTGCCCGGCGCGGTGGTGGTGGTGTCGGCCGGGGATTGGTAGCAGGGTTGGCGCTGCTCGGTTCGCTCGACGGGCCCCGGCGGCGCCGGCCGAGGCAGCAGGGTCGCATCGACAGCCGGCGGTACGACCGCCGCTGCCGGCGCGATGGACAGCAGCGGAAGCCCGGCAATCAGCGCCGCGGCCAACGGGCCTGACCGGTTCACCTCAGCGCCAGGTCGCGAACGACATCGAAAGCGCCGGCGAGCCAACACGCCAGCGGCACCACCGCGGCCAGCGCGCCGTATTCGAGGGCGTCGGCGACGCGGGCCACCACGGGGCTCTGGATCGTGACCGGCCAGACGACGGCGATCCCGGCGCCGACGGCGAGAAATCCGGTCCAACTGGCCCCTGCTGGAAGCCAGGCCACCACGAGAATGAAAGCCGCGGTGAGCGAGAGGAATCCGGCGGTACTCGTCGCGGTGCGGCAATGGCCCGACGCATAGGTGCGTGAGCGCAGCAGCAGCGCCAGGCCAACGGCCGCGGCGAACGCGACTTCGACGGCCGTGACCCGTGGCGGGCCGGCGAAGGTGAGGATTGCGGTTCCCAGCGCGGCCGCGGCCGCGCAACCGACGACCAGGCTCACCAGGTGCCGATGCCCGACAAGCGCACGTGCGCCGGCGTCGAAGGTGGAGCTGTTCGATACGGCGCTCTCGGCGCCGGGGTACTCGGGTACCGGCGGCGTCAGGCCGGCCAGGGCAATGGACAGCCGCGGGGTCAGCGGTAACAGGCCCACGCCGAGCGCGCTGACCAACGAACCCAACGCCGGTGTGGCCAAGGGCCACATCGCGGCGCAACCAGTCGCGACGGCGACCACCCCGGCGACCGTCGAGATCGCAAGAAGAACGTCTGTGCCGCAACCGGATACGCGCATCAGCACCGCAGCCAGCGAGCCGGCAGCCGTCGCGGCCAGGAAGAAGTTCGCGGGAGCCGGCCCGGCCGGAACGACGAGGAAACCGAGGACCGCCACGTGCGCGAGGGCTGCGACGTTGAGCGTCGCCACCTTGGCCGAGCTCAGACCGAAACGTGGTGCGGCCACGGCCACGGCGGTGACAGCTGCTGCCACCGCCGCGGCCGCGGCGATGCGGTCCAACCCCTGACTGGCGAGCCTGGCCCAGGTCAACGCCACGACGCCCAGAGCGCAGGCCCACAGGCAGGCGGCGACCCGCAGTCCGGCGGGCAGGGCGTCCTCTATGGCGTCCACCGTCAGTGCGGCAGGCAGCGACCAATCAGGCGTGGGATTGTCGCGGGCACCGGCCAGGACCAGCAGATCGCCATCGTGAACGTCGTTCTGTAACAGGGTTGCCGACTCGTCCAGGCTGTGCCCACCCAGGTGTACCAAACGCCAGCGCCGCGGCGTCCCGTCGCCGGCACCGAGCGCGTCGACGATCCACGGCAGCAGTTCACCAACGGTCATCGCGACGGGCAGGGACAGGTCGACGGTGGCATGCCCCGCCTCGTCAGGCGCGCCACAGTGAATCGACACGTAGCGCAACGAATCCGGCATCGCATCACCCCCCCGGTTGACGCCGATACGTGTCACGGTAACGGACTCGACGAGCCCCGTTGTGCACCAATTTTTCCGGTGCACACCGGGAACCTGACGGGCCCTGCGCGCGTCCAAATGTCGATGGAACCCATCCGCGCACCGCACGCCTCTCACGAGCTCCCCGTAGCGGAGTCGCCGACTACAGAGGTGGTGATCGACGCACCGCCTGCGCTGCCACGTGACAACCCGGTCAGCCCGCTGACCAGGTTGTTGCCGCTGCTGGTGGTTGTCGCGGCGGGCGGCATGGTCGCGGTGTACGTCGCTTCTGGCGCTGCCGCCACACGTGGTCCGGCCGCCCTGATGTTCCCGATCATGATGGCCATCTCGGCGATCGGCACGGCCGCCTACAGCATGAAGAACGGTGGTCGCGCCCAGCAGCTCCACCGTGATCGTGGTGAGTACCTGCGTTACCTGGACGGGATCGACGCCGCGGCCGGTGAATCCGCCCGTGCCCACTGGCTGCGCCTGCACACCGCGCATCCCGAGCCGGGATGCTTGTGGACGCTGGCCGGTGGCGAGCAGATGTGGCGTCGCAGTCCCGATGGCCCGGGGTTCTGTGAGGTGCGGATCGGCGTGGGGGACCGGCCGCCGTCCACCACGCTGATCGCCGGTGGCAACGACCCCGGACGTGAAGCCGATCCGGTGACGGCATCGGCTCTGGCACAAATGATCCTGCGTAGGTCGACGGTGGCAAGCGTTCCCGTGACGGTGAACTTGCGTGGTTTCGGGCACGTGATGGTGGGCGGGACGACCGACGGGGCGCGGGCCTTGCTGCGCGCGGTGATCTGCCAGCTGGCCACGGCACACAGTCCGCGATACGTCCGTATCGCCGCGGTCGTCGACGTGTCAACGGCGGGAGATTGGGAATGGCTGAAATGGCTCGGCCACCACTGGCATCCCGCCGGCCACGGTGGACCGGTCGCGCTACGGCTGCGCACACTGACAGAGCTGCCCGCGGCGGAGCCTCCGGTACACACCGTCGTCATCGTCGATTCCACCACTGCCGGCCCGGCAGGGTCGGTCGCCGGTGCGGGCGTGACCGTACTGACTGTCGCGGCTCATTCCGGAATCGCCACCGCGGACCTGCATCTGGAACTCGACGCTGACACGGTGCGATTCGGTGACGGCTCGGCGCGGCCCGACCGGATGAATCATGAGCAGGCCGTCACGTGTGCCCGGTGGTTGGCGCGATGGCCGTGTGCGCCGGTGCCCGAGGCCTCCGGCTGGCCGAAGCTGATCGGGATCGACGGCCCGGATCGCTTCGATCCGCCGAGCGTTTGGACAACATCGGATCCGCAGCGGTTCCTCCGGGTTCCCGTCGGCCGGTGTGGCGACGGGAACCCGCTGCACCTCGACCTCAAGGAGGCGGCGCACGGCGGCATGGGCCCGCACGGGCTGTGTGTCGGTGCCACCGGTTCGGGGAAGTCGGAGTTCCTGCGCACGCTGGTGCTGGGACTGATCGCCACGCATCCGCCCGAAGCGCTCAACCTTGTCCTCATCGATTTCAAGGGCGGGGCAACGTTTCTCGGCCTGCACCGGTCGCGTCATGTCAGCGCGTTGATCACCAACCTGGCCGAGGAGGCGCCGCTTGTCGCCCGGATGGCCGATGCGCTGGCCGGGGAGATGAACCGCCGTCAGGAACTGCTTCGGGCGGCGGGAAACCTGGCCGGCATCGCGGAGTACCGGCGTCGCTCGGATCTGCCGGCCCTACCTGCGCTGCTGATCGTGGTGGACGAGTTCTCCGAACTGCTGCAGCAACACCCGGATTTCGCCGAGTTGTTCGTGGCGATCGGCCGACTCGGGCGGTCGCTGGGCATGCATCTGCTGTTGGCCAGCCAGCGCCTGGACGAAGGCCGGCTGCGGGGGCTGGAGAGCCATCTGTCGTACCGGGTATGTCTGAAGACTTTCTCGCCCAGCGAGTCCCGATCGGTGCTCGGAATCGCCGATGCCTATGAGCTGCCGAACACGCCAGGCGCGGCATACCTGAAGACACCGTCCGGCGAGATCCTCAGATTTCAGACCGCGTTCGTCTCGGCGACCGGCTCATTGACCGAGCAATTGCCGGCGGTTCAGGAGACACCGGGGGCCCGGCGTTTCGCCCCGACCTGGATGCCGACCGACCGCGGCCCCTCCACATCGGCCACCACGACCGTGCTGCAGCAGGTCGTCGATCGGCTGGCCGGGTACGGCACACCGGCACACCGGGTCTGGCTGCCTCCGCTGCCGTCTGCCATCCCGCTCAGCGACGTCCTGTTGTCGGATCCCGATCCACTCGGCGTCGCGATCGGACTGATCGACCGCCCCTTCGAACAACGCCGAGACCGACTGATGCTGTCGTTGGGCGGCGCGCGAGGCAACGTGGCGATCGTGGGTGGTCCCCAATCCGGAAAATCCACGGCTGCCAAAACTTTGGCGGTGGCACTGGCCGCCACTCACCATCCCCGGGACGTGGCGATCTACTGTCTCGACTTCGGTGGCGGAACGTTGAGTGCACTCCAAGCCCTGCCGCACGTCGGCGCGGTCGCCGGACGTGCCGACACCGACCTCGTCCGGCGCACCGTCGCCGAGATGCACACCCTGGTCAACGACCGCGAGGCGCGGTTCACGGCCCTTGGCATCGGTTCCATGGCCGACTACCGGGCACGCCGTGACGCCGGGGAGATCGATGATCCCCGGGGCGATGTGTTCCTGATCATCGACGGCTGGTCGACGTTCCGTGCCGAGTTCGATGCGCTGGAGCCGTCGATCACCGCGCTTGCCGTGCAGGGGCTTTCGCTTGGCATCCATGTCGTGGCGACTGCGTCGCGGTGGGGTGAGTTCCGTCCCGCGTTCAAGGACCAGCTGGGAACCCGCATCGAGTTGCGGCTCGGCGATCCGGCCGAGTCCGAGATGGACCGCAAACGCGCCCGCCAGTTGGCCCAGTGCGCACCCGGGCGTGGACTCACCCAGGACGGCCGTGAGTTGTTGATCGCGTTGCCCCGGCTCGATGGCACGCCGTCCGACACCCGCATCGGTGCGGCGCTGGCACGGGTCGGGGATACTCTGCGGGCCCAGTACGGCAAGGCCTGCGCGCCGGATGTCCGGCTCCTGCCGGCGCGCGTGGGTGGGCAGGAACTGTGCCCAGTGTCGCGCATCAGACCCGCCACCGAGGTACTGCTGGGGCTCGGCGAACGCGAACTCAGGCCGGTGTTGGTCGATTTCAACGCTCAGCCCGATCTGGTGATCATCGGTGACACCGGATGTGGCAAGTCCACCACGCTGCGCGCGCTGTGCTGCGACCTGGCGGCGGGCAACGACCCGGCGAGCGTGCAGCTGCTGATCGTGGATTTCCGCCGCGCGCTGCTGGGTACGGTGGAATCGGAGCATCTGGCGGGCTACGCTGCGTCGGTCGTGGCGCTGGACGCGGCGCTTCCGAGAGTGCTTGAGACACTGAAGAACCGGATGCCGGGACCCGAGGTCACCCAGCGGGCGCTTCGCGAACGCTCGTGGTGGACCGGACCCGAACTCTATGTCGTGGTGGACGACTACGACCTGGTGGCCGGAGGCGGGTCGAATCCGCTGTCACCGCTGTTGAATTACCTGCCGCACGCGCGTGACCTCGGACTGCACCTGCTGCTGGCCCGCCGTTCCGGCGGCGCGGCGCGGGCGATGTTCGATCCGGTGCTGTCCGCGGTCAAGGACCTCGGCTGCATGGGCCTGATGATGAGCGCGGGTCCCGACGACGGCGTGCTGCTGGGATCGGTACGGCCGATTCGCCTTCCACCTGGGCGCGGCACGCTGATCACCCGTGCGGCACCCGATCAGCTGGTCCAGGTCGCCCTGCCCGGAGGAGGCGATGCGCGGTGAGGTCGGCCGTCGTAGAGGTGGGGCCGGTGACCGTGCGCGGGCCCGGCCTGGTGGCGGGCGACCTCGCCGCAGTCGCGGTGGCCGGTATCGACGACGAGATCGCCCTCGTCGACGACGAACCGGTTGCGGTGTCGGATCTGTGGGCCGAGGTTCTCGACGCGGCCGGTGCGGGGGCGCGGGCGCTCACCCTGGTGTGTCCGACGTGGTGGACAGCCGACCGGTGTGACCGCGTGCGGGATGCCGCGCCGGGTTCTCAAGCGGTTGTGATGCAGCGGGTTCAGGCCCTGAGTGCATCCCTGCCTGGTGAGTCCTCGGTGGTGGTCGAGGTCGCCGACGAGCTCGTCATGGTGTCCGGCGTGAATGCCGGTGGCGTCGCACTGGCCCGCCACGCCGAAGGCGATCTGAATCCCGACGCGGTGGTACGTGCAGTGCTGGCGATCGCAGGCAGGTCGGCAGAAGTGGTTGTCGACGCTCCGGCAGAGGTGGCCGGAGCTGTGCCGTTGGGCAACGCGGTGGTGGCTGCGCTTCGCCGTCGTGGCGTGGTGGTGACTGTGGCCGACGCCCGGACCTGGCGCGACACCCTTGTCGCGCCGGACACCACGGTCGACGAGCGGATCGAAGAGCGGACGGGCAGGCGGAGATGGACTGGCAGGGGCGCGATATGCGCGACAGCGGCCGTGGCGTCGGTGCTCGGTGGGATCGTGTTCGCCGCCAAGGGTGGGCCCGCGGACGTTCCATCGATGACGGTTCTCGTCGAGGGCCGGGTAGGTATGCAGATTCCGGCTGATTGGACCGTGCGACGGGTCACTGACGGGCCGGGATCGGCTCGGGTTCAGGTGGTTTCGCCAAATGACCCGCAGGTGATGATTCATCTGACCCAGTCCGGTGTCGGCGACGGCACGGTGGCCGACACGGTGGCCCGCGCCCTGCAGGAGCAACCTGCGGGCGTGTTCGTCGATTTCGATCCGTCCGCGGTCGTCGCTGCCCGGCCGGTGGTCGGCTACCGGGAGGTCCGTACCGGTCGGGAGATCCGGTGGGCGGTGTTCGTCGACGGTGCCGTACGGATCGCGGTCGGGTGCCAGAGCGCACCGGGACGCGATGAGGCCGTGCGCCCGGCCTGTCAGGCGGCAACCAGGTCCGCGCATGCGGTGTTCTGAAATTGGGTGGAACCAAACCGGGCCGCGCTGCGTCGAATTGTTATATCCCGCAAGACAAGACCGGAAGGCCAGAAACTATGCCACCAGGACTGACGGGGCCGCTGGGCACCGATTTCGAGGTTATGACGAGCGTGGCCGGCCGGATCGACGTGCTCAACGACGACGTCCGGGCCATGCTGCAGACCTTCATCGGAAAGATGAGCAGTGTGCCACCGTCGGTATGGGGTGGCGTGGCCGCGGTGCGGTTCCGCGGCGTGGTGGACCGTTGGAACGGCGAATCGTTGACGCTGCACACCACATTGGGCCGGATCGCCGAGACCATCCGGACCAACGAGCGCACGCTGCGCGCCGCTGCCGACACTCACGCGCAGCGGCTCGACGCCGTCGGCAACGGCATCTGATCGGCGCCGACCATGGATCACGTGCTGTCATACGACTTCGGCGAGATCGAGTACACGGTTCGCCAGGAGATCCACACCACCTCGAGCCGGTTCAACGCAGCCCTCGATGAATTGCGTTCGCAGATCGCGCCTTTGCAGCAGGTCTGGACTCGTGAGGCCGCGCAGGCCTACGCCGTCGAGCAGGTCCGCTGGAACCAGGCCGCGGCGGCCCTCAACGAGATCCTGTTCTCCCTGGGCAACGCGGTGCGCGACGGTGCCGACGAGGTGGCCGCCACCGACCGGAGCGCGGCCAACGCATGGGGAGTCTGAGGCCGGTCAACCCAGAAG
This sequence comes from Mycobacterium sp. DL440, assembly GCF_011745145.1. Taxonomy (NCBI): domain Bacteria; kingdom Bacillati; phylum Actinomycetota; class Actinomycetes; order Mycobacteriales; family Mycobacteriaceae; genus Mycobacterium; species Mycobacterium sp. DL440. Next base: position 372,748 of record NZ_CP050191.1, read on the forward strand.
ACATGTGCGGTCCCGTTCGGTGGAGAGGACCGAGCGGGACCGCACACTTTCTCGTCTAGCGGCCTGAGCCGGAGTCGCCTCCGCGACGGGGACGGCGGGGGCCACCACCGCGCTGTCCGCCGCCTGCGCCGGCACCGGAACGGGCTGCGGGCGCACCGCCGCCGTTGCGGGTGGACCCGTTGGGGCGGTTGCGCTGCGGCTGTCCGGACCTACCGGGCTGGCCGGACTTGCCCGGCTGGCGTCGCGGTGCCGGAGCGGCCTGGGCCGGCTCGAGACGGATCGGATCACCGAAAACCCGGTCCCCGGGGGCGATCTCACGAAGCACCGGATGGTCGATGCCGTTCACGCGGGTGATCGTCGGCTTGACCCCGGCCTTTTTGGTCAGGGTGCGCACGTCGGAGACCTGCGCGTCGTGCATGAGCGTCACCACGGTGCCCTCGTTCCCGGCGCGGGCCGTACGGCCGGAGCGGTGCAGGTAGGCCTTGTGCTCGACCGGCGGGTCGGCGTGCACGACGAGGCTGACATCGTCGACGTGGATGCCGCGGGCGGCAATGTCGGTGGCGACCAGCACCCCGGCCGACCCGTCGGAGAATGCCGTCAGGTTGCGGGTGCGGGCGTTCTGGGACAGGTTGCCGTGCAGCTCAACTGCCGCTACGCCGCGCGAATTGAGTTGGCGAGTCAGGTTTTTCGCGCCGTGCTTGGTGCGGGAGAAGACGATCGTGCGTCCCGGCGCAGCGGCCAGGTCGGCCACCACGTTGATCCGGGCGGCGTTGTCGACGTGCAGCACGTGGTGCACCATCGCGCTCACCGGTGACTGTGCCGAGTCGACGCTGTGCACCACCGGGTCGTGCAGGTAGCGCTTGACCAGCACATCCACCCCGGCGTCGAGCGTGGCCGAGAACAGCAGGCGCTGGCAGTTTTTCGGGGTGCGGTCCAGCAGGCGCTTCACGCCGGGCAGGAAGCCGAGGTCGGCCATGTGGTCGGCCTCGTCGAGCACGGTGACCTCGACCGCGGACAGGTCGGCGTGGCCGGACCGCATGTGGTCTTCGAGCCGGCCGGGGCAGGCGATCACGATGTCCACGCCCCCCCTGAGCGCGGAGATCTGCGGGTTGGCGCCCACGCCACCGAAGATGTTGACCGACCGCAGGCCGGTGGCCTTGGCCAGCGGGGCCAGCGAGGCCTCGATCTGGGTGACCAGTTCGCGGGTCGGCGCCAGGATCAGCGCGCGGGGCCGGTTCGGTGCCCGGCGGGTGCCGCTGGTCGACAACCGCGCCACCAGGGGCAACAGGAACGCGTAGGTCTTGCCGGACCCGGTCCGGCCGCGGCCGAGCACATCGCGGCCTTTGAGGGAATCGGGCAGGGTCGCTGCCTGGATCGGGAAGGGGGACTCCACGCCGTTTCCGGCGAGGGTGGCGACGATCTCGGCGGGCAGGCCGAGCTCGGCGAAAGTAGGCACGGCGGTGCCAGGGGTCTCTTGGACAGACAAAATGAAAGCTCCGAAAATAGAGGGCGGTCGTCCTGCCCGGCGCGAGTGACATCTCGCGGCGCTCGGTGTGACGATCGAGAAGGCGGCAAAGGCAGAACAGACAAGCCGCCGTGCCCCAACTATACGGGTAGGGGGGTCGATTCCCCGATTTCGAGTGCCTGACCAGCGGGTGGTATCCATCACAGGTTGGGCTGGTCAACTATCCTGGCGGACACGCGTGAACGCCATGCCGATGGCCCGACGCGGGGAGCGTGATTGCCGTGGCCGCATCGAGAAGCGGGGGAGGCCGGATGTCGACCCGGGCACTGCCCGCGAAGGTGCGCGCTATCCATGACCTGTTCATCGGGGGCCAGGTAGACGCCGCTGCCCTCGATTCCACCCCGGTGCGCCGCGTCATCGTGGAGAGCTGGCAGCGCAGCCTGGCCACGGGTGTGGACCCTGATCTGGGCACCCGGGCGGCGGCGGCCGCGGCGGCGCTGACCGAGCTGCGCAACACCCATCCGCTGGCGCCCACGCTGCCGCTGATCCGTCGACTCCTGGTCGACGATGCCGTCGCTTCCGGAGTGCTGGTGGGCATCACCGCGGCCGACGGCACCCTGCTGTGGGTCGAAGGTGACCCCGGCGTGCGCCGCAAGGCCGAGGCGATGAACTTCGTGCCCGGGTCGGATTGGAGCGAACGGGTGGCCGGGACGAACGCGCCCGGAACCGCGCTGGCCTTGGACCGCGAGCTGCAGATCCTGGGGTCCGAGCACTTCTCCCGCACCGTGCACTCCTGGAGTTGCACCGCTGTGCCCGTGCACGACCCGGCCACCGGAGTGCTACTGGGCGCCATCGACCTGACCGGTGGGTCCGCGGTCGCGACGCCGCAGACATTGGCGCTGGTCAGGGCCACCGCCGTCGCCGTCGAGAACCAGCTGGCCCTGCTGCGGTTCACCCAACCCGCCGCTTCGGCGGTGGCCGAGGGGGCCCGGTTGACCGTGCTGGGCGCCGACCGCCCGCGCTGGCAGGCGCCCGATGCCGCAGGCCGCCCGCAGTCCAGTGCGCTGACCGGCAGGCACGCCGACATCCTGGCCCTGCTGATCCGGCACCCCGAGGGGCTGAGCGCCGATCACCTGGCAATGCTGCTCGACGACAAGGACCTCGACGTGGTCACCGTGCGGGCCGAGGTGTCGCGGCTGCGCCGGGTGATCGGCAGCACTTACATCGAGTCGCGGCCCTACCGCCTGTTGGCGCCGGTCGCCAGCGATATGGGTGACGTGTTCGACGCACTGCAGGCCGGGAATGTCTCGGCCGCCCTGGGCGCGTATTCGGGGGCGTTGTTGCCGCAGTCGGTCTCACCTGCCATCGCGCGGCTGCGCACCGAGCTGAGGGCCAGCCTGCGCGAAGCGGTGCTGACCGGGGGTGAGTTGGGCCTGTTGCGGCGGTGGTTGGCACTGCCCGACGGCCGTGACGATCGGCAGGGTTGGCGGGTGTTGCACGACCACGCCCAGGCCGACCCGGTGGCCCGAGCGCAGGCCCGTGGTCATCTGGCCGGGATCGACGTCGAACTGGGCTGACTGTCGGTCCACGGTCGTACTGAATTTGTCGGCTCGCCGACGCCGCAACGTTGCTTTTGATCAGTGCAACTGTGCTGCAACGTACTGCTGACTACCTTTAGTGACTACCGACACATTTCGGTGTCCGAATGCAGGAGATTGCCATGACTGTTTATGCACGTCCGGGTGCCGAAGGCGCCCTGATGTCGTTCGAGGCCCGCTACGACAACTTCATCGGTGGACAGTGGGTCGCGCCCGCCGAGGGCCGCTATTTCGAGAACCCGACGCCGGTCACGGGTCAGGTGTTCTGCGAGGTGGCCCGCTCCACCGAGGCCGACGTCGAGAAGGCCCTGGACGCCGCGCACGCGGCCGCGCCTGCGTGGGGCAAGACCTCTCCGGCCGAGCGGGCCGTCATCCTCAACAAGATCGCCGACCGCATCGAGGAGAACCTCGAGGCGGTGGCGCTGGCCGAGTCGTGGGACAACGGCAAGCCGATCCGCGAGACGCTGAACGCAGACATCCCGCTGGCGGTCGACCACTTCCGGTATTTCGCCGGTGTGCTGCGGGCCCAGGAAGGTTCGCTCTCGCAGATCGACGAGGACACTGTCGCCTACCACTTCCACGAGCCCCTCGGCGTCGTCGGCCAGATCATCCCGTGGAACTTCCCCATCCTCATGGCGGTCTGGAAGCTGGCCCCGGCACTTGCCGCGGGCAACGCGGTGGTGCTCAAACCCGCTGAGCAGACCCCGGTTTCGGTGCTCTTCTTGATGTCGGTGATCGGTGACCTGCTCCCCGCCGGTGTGATCAACGTGGTCAACGGGTTCGGTGTCGAGTGCGGCAAGCCTCTGGCCTCCAGCAACCGGATCGCCAAGATCGCCTTCACCGGTGAGACCACCACGGGCCGGCTGATCATGCAGTACGCCAGCCAGAACCTGATTCCGGTGACTCTGGAGTTGGGCGGCAAGAGCCCGAACATCTTCTTCTCCGATGTGCTGGCCGACACCGACGATTTCCAGGACAAGGCCCTGGAGGGGTTCACCATGTTCGCCCTGAACCAGGGCGAGGTGTGCACCTGCCCGTCGCGGTCGCTGATCCAGGCCGACATCTTCGACGAGTTCCTGGAGCTGGCCGCCATCCGCACCAAGGCGGTGCGTCAGGGTGACCCGCTGGACACCGAGACGATGATCGGTGCCCAGGCCTCCAACGATCAGCTGGAGAAGATCCTGTCCTACATTGAGATCGGGAAATCCGAAGGTGCCCAACTGATCACGGGTGGTGAGCGGGTCGACCTCGGTGGCGATCTGGGTGGCGGGTTCTACGTGGCGCCGACGATCTTCACCGGCAACAACAAGATGCGACTCTTCCAGGAGGAGATCTTCGGTCCCGTCGTGGCGGTCACCTCGTTCACCGATTACGACGACGCCATCTCGATCGCCAACGACACCCTCTACGGCCTGGGCGCCGGTGTGTGGAGCCGCAACGGCAACACCGCCTACCGCGCGGGCCGCGACATCAAGGCCGGCCGGGTGTGGACCAACTGCTACCACCAGTACCCCGCGCATGCGGCGTTCGGCGGCTACAAGCAGTCCGGCATCGGACGGGAGAACCACAAGATGATGCTCGACCACTACCAACAGACCAAGAACCTGTTGGTGAGCTACGGGAACAAGGCCCAGGGCTTCTTCTAGGCCCCCCTGATCCACCGTCGAACGTGAGCTTGTGTGCGAAAGGCCCGCAACTTTCGTATCCAAGCTCACGTTCGCGGTCTACCTGAAGGGACATACATGACATCCCTGCCACTGCCGACCGCGCAGAAGGTGATCGATGCCGCCGCCCTCAAGGCGGAGGACATCGGCCAGCCGATGAATATCGCCGTGGTCGATGACGGAGGTCATCTGGTGGCGTTCGTGCGCATGGACGGTGCGATCAAGGCCAGCATCGACATCTCGATCCGCAAGGCGCGCACCGCGGTGATGATGAACCTGCCCACCAGCGCCCTGATGGACGTCTGCCAGCCGGGCGGTGAGTTGTACGGCCTGGAGCAGACCTCGGGTGGTCTGGTCGTGTTCGGCGGCGGGATACCGCTGGAAGTCGACGGTGTCGTGGTGGGCGCGGTCGGGGTCAGTGCCGGCAGCGTCGAGCAGGACGTGGCGGTGGCCACCGCCGGGGTCACGGCAATTTAGCCGAAGCCGGGGTCACGGCAATTTAGCCGGCCCTATGAGCTGGTGAGACCGTCCGGAAAAACACAGTCACCGCAGTAGCCGCCACCGGGAACTTGGTAGAACAGGCAGCAACTGCGGCGCCGGAACCGTTGTCCGGCAAGGTCCGAGGTTCCGCGCAGCGGTTCGATGGCGATCAGCGCGTCGATCAGGTCGTGGCCGCCCGCCTGTGCGTCGGGACGGGACTGCGCCAGCACGGTGACCGCGCCGTTGGCCGCTGAGGCGATGTTGCCCCACATCACCTGTGGTGGGAGGGCGACCGCCCGCCGCATCGTTGCGTTCAGCAGGCGCAAGACGTTTCCGATCAGCGAGTCGGCGATGAGGGCAGCGGCTCGCCGCGGATCGGATTGCGTCACCCACTCGACGCCGGCCGCTCCGAGGGCCGGCCGGTGGGATGAATCCTGTTGCCAGAACAACGAATCCAGGGTCAGCACCGGCACAGTGCCCAGGCAAACCGCGGCGCCGACGGCAGGGGACAGCAGTCGCGCGGTGATCGACAGGTGCACCGAGGACGCCGCGGCCTTGACCGGGACGTCGGCTTCGTCGATCGCGAAGCCGGAGGCCGTCGCAGCCCGGGTGCGCATCGTGTACTCGTGCAGGTCGGCCTGATCGCCGCACAGGGACGCGATCGGTCGCCAGCTGGCGGGATCGGCCGCCGGGAGGGCAAAGAACTCGCCCAGCGCCGCGAGCGCGTCAGATTTTCCAGCGTCCATCGTCCGGTCAGGTTAGCCGTACTGACCTGCGGCGCAACCTTCATGCAACGTGATGCAGCGCACAATTGGGTCGCGTTGTGTCGCACGTCGGTGGGACAACCGCCCGAGCCAGTTGGAGTAGTGAATGACGGAACCGATCCTCGACCCTTCGGCCGATTACCCGCTGAGCGTCCATCGCCCGGATCTGCTGTTCACCCCCAACGGCACACCGATCGGCGGGATCACCATGGACGCGGTGATGTCTGGTGAGGTCGCCGCCTCCGATCTGCGCATCACCCCGCAGACACTGCGGCTGCAGGCGCAGATCGCCGAAAAGGTGGGGCGCCGCCAGCTCGGCTCCAATTTGCGCCGCGCCGCGGAGATGACCGCGATCAGCGACGAGCGGGTGCTGCAGATCTACAACGCGCTGCGGCCCAACGCCTCCACCAAGGCCGAGCTGGACTCGATTGCCGACGAGTTGGACACCAAGTACGGCGCGGCATTGCTGGCCGGGCTCGTCCGTGAGGCCGCCGACGTGTACGAGCGTCGCGACATCCTGGCCACCAGCGAATAGGAGACATCGGTCATGAGGGCAGTTTCATCCGCGGCGGCGCAGAACTCGACAGCCGGCCAGCGCAGGCAATCCGAGCGCACCAGGGTCCTGGAGGACCGGCCGGTCAACCTCGACGGCTTCGTCGAGGAATGGCCTGAGGTGGGCATGGTCGCGCTGGACAGTGCATTCGACCCCGCGCCCAGCGTGCGCGTCGTCGACGGGGTGATCGTCGAGATGGACGGCCGGGCCCGCGCCGATTTCGATTTCATCGACCAGTTCATCGCCGACCACGCCATCGACGCTGCGACCACCGAACAGGCCATGGCGATCCCGGCGGTCGAGATCGCCAGGATGCTGGTCGACCCGCACGTGACCCGCGAGCAGGTGGTCGAGGTGACCACGGCACTGACCCCGGCCAAGCTGCTCGAGGTCGCCAAGACCATGAACATCGTCGAGATCATGATGGGAATGCAGAAGATGCGGGCCCGTCGTACGACGGCCAACCAGGCGCACTGCACCAGCGCTCGCGACAACCCACTGCAGGTGGCCTGCGAAGCCGCCGAGGCGTCGCTGCGCGGATTCTCGGAAGTGGAAACAACTTTGGGTTTGGTGCGCTACGCCCCGCTGGTGGCGATGGCGCAGCAGATCGGCAGCCAGGTCGGCTGTGGTGGACGCCTGACCCAGTGCGCCCTCGAAGAAGCCACCGAACTCGATCTCGGCATGCGCGGTATCACCGCCTATGCCGAGACCATCTCGGTCTACGGCACGGAGTCGGTGTTCGTCGACGGCGATGACACCCCGTGGTCGAAGGCCTTCCTGGCCGCGGCGTATGCGTCGCGTGGCATCAAGATGCGGTTTACCTCGGGCACCGGTTCCGAGGTGCAGATGGGCAACGCCGAGGGCCGCTCCATGCTGTACCTGGAGATCCGGTGCATCCTGGTCGCGAAAGGCGCAGGGGTGCAAGGCCTGCAGAACGGTTCGATCTCCTGCATCGGCGTACCGGGTGCGGTACCGGCGGGCATCCGGGCGGTGGCGGCGGAAAACCTGATTGCCTCCGCGGTGGATCTGGAATGCGCTTCTGGCAACGACCAGTCGTTCTCACACTCACCGATGCGCCGGGTGGCGCGGTTGTTGCCGCAGCTGATGCCGGGCACCGATTTCATCTGCTCGGGTTACTCGGCGACACCCAACTACGACGACATGTTCGCCGGATCCAACGTTGACGCCGAGGATTACGACGACTTCAACACCATCCAGCGGGACCTGCAGATCGACGGCGGGTTGCGCCATGTCAACGAGGCCGAGATTCTCGCTGCCCGGCACCGGGCGGCCAAGGCTCTGCAGGCGGTGTTCGCATACCTTGATCTGCCCGCCATCTCCGATGCCGAGATCGAGACGGCCGTGTATGCGCACGGCAGCCGCGAGTTGATCCCGCGCGATGTCCTCGAAGACCTCAAGGGCGCACAACAGGTGATGGACCGCTGCGTGACCGGTCTTGACCTGGTGAAGGCACTTGAATCGACGGGTTTCTCCGATGTCGCCGAGAACCTGTTGGCCGTTCTGCGGCAACGGGTCTCGGGCGACTTGTTGCAGACGTCGGCGATCATGACGCGCGATCTCCAGCCATTGTCGGCGGTAAACGACCGCAATGATTACGCGGGTCCGGGCACCGGCTACCGCCCCACGGGCGCGCGCTGGGAGGAGATGAAGCGGCTACGTCACGTGACGAGCGCCGAGAACCCTGAGCTGGAGGTCGAGTGACATGTCGGCAGTGAATGGTCAGCGGACACTGACGTTCACCGGCGAGCGGCCGGCAGAACCCGGGAAGCGCTCCGATGAAGTGGTGCTGGCGATATCGCCGGCGTTCGCGGACTTCTTCAGCCAGACCATCGTCGGCGTGTCCCATGCCGAGGTGATCCGCCAGATCCTGGCCGGTATCGAGGAGCAGGAGGTGGTTGCCCGCTGCATTCGGATCCGGCACAGCAGTGACCTCGCCGTGGTCGCGCACACAGCGGCCAGGCTCAGCGGGTCGGGCATCGGCATCGGCATCCTGTCCCGCGGCACTTCGATGATCCATCAGCGTGACCTGCCGAGGTTGTCCAGTCTTGAGCTGTTCCCGCAGAGCCCGCTGATGACGTTGGAAACCTATCGTCGCATCGGGTCGAACGCCGCCCAGTACGCCAAAGGCGAGTCACCCGAACCTGTTCCGACGCTGAACGATCAGATGGCCCGGCCCCGCTGGCAGGCCAAGGCGGCGTTGTTGCATCTGAAGGAGACCGAGCAGATCCGCAAACAGGATCGCCCGGTAGAGGTGACGCCGGCGTTCGCCGAGCTGACTCCTGAGGCACTGGGCACCTGATGGCGTTGACTGTTGTCGGTGTCGACATCGGCAACTCGACGACCGAGGCCAGTGCCGCGGTCGTCGCGACTGACGGCTCGATCCGGTTCCGTGGCGCGGCGCTGACCCCGACAACGGGCGTCAAGGGCACCCCGCGCAATGTCGATGGGGTGGCCCAGGCGGTGGTTCGTGCGCTGGAGGCGAGCGCGATGCCGCTGGCCGACCTGGACCTCGTCTTGCTGAACGAGGCCACCCCGGTGATCAGTGGCATGGCGATGGAAACCATCACCGAAACCATCATCACCGAGTCGACGATGATCGGCCACGACCCGCGCACCCCGGGCGGTCGTGGTCTCGGTGTGGGCGTCACCGTCGCATTCGACGCCCTCGCCCAAATTCTTTCCGGCACCGAGGTGATCGTGGTGGTGCCGAAGGAGGTCGACTTCGAGGACGCGGCACGCGGGATCAATGCGGCGGCGGCACGCGGCCTCACGGTGCGCGGGGTGATCCTGGGCAACGACGACGCGGTGCTGGTGGCCAACCGGCTCGACTCCGTGATCCCGGTGATCGACGAGATATCGCGCATCGATGCGGTGCCGCTGGGCATGCTGGCCGCCGTCGAGGTGGCCGCGCCCGGCAACTCGATCCGGACCCTGTCCAATGCTTATGGGCTGGCGACGATCTTCGACCTGAATGCGGCTGCGACCAAGGTGATCTCCCCGGTGGCCAGGGCGCTGACCGGCAACCGCTCGGCGGTGGTGGTGCGCACCCCCTCGGGCGATGTCGCTGATCGCAGTATCCCGGCTGGATCGCTGGAGCTGTCCGGTGTCCACAAACGGGCATCGGTCGACGTCTCCCGTGGTGCGCCGGAGATCATGAGCGCGGTCGAGCGGGTCGCTCCCTTGGCGGATGTGGCGGGGGAGGCCGGCACCAACACCGGGGGCATGATCGCCAATGTTCGGCACAGCATGGCCGAGCTCTCCGGTCATGCGCTCGCCGACGTGTGCATTCAGGATCTGTTGGCGGTGGATACCTTTGTACCGCAGGAGGTTCGCGGCGGGGTGGCCGGAGAGGTGGCGCTGGAGAACGCGGTCGCGCTGGCCGCCATGGTCCGGACGCGCGAAAGCGGAATGCGAGCGGTGGCCGACGAGGTTCGCTCCCGGTTGCGGGCTGCCGGGGCCGAAGGTGTCGAGGTGAGGGTCGGCGGTGTCGAGGCCGAGATGGCGGCGTTGGGTGCGCTGACCACGCCGGGAACCGACAAGCCACTCGTGGTGCTGGATCTCGGTGGTGGGTCGACTGATGCCGGACTGATCGAGGTGGGCGGCGGGATCATTGCCGTGCACCTGGCCGGCGCCGGCGATCTGGTCACCAAGCTGATCGACGCCGAGCTCGGTCTTGACAACCTGGAATTGGCCGAGGACATCAAACGATCACCGCTGGGCAAGGCGGAGAGCTTCTTTCATGTCCGGTTGGAGAACGGCAGCGTGATGTTCTTCGAGAAGCCGCTGCCCGCCGCATCGTTCGCGCGGGTGGTCACGCTGGCCGAGTACGGCATGAATGCGATCCCCACCCGGCATTCCATGGACCGGGTCAGGCTGGTGCGCCGAGCGGCCAAGGAGCGGGTCTTCGTGGTCAACGCGCTGCGCGCACTGCGGGCGATCGCGCCCGGTGGTGACCTGCGTCAGATCGGGTTCGTGGTGCTGCTCGGTGGGTGCGCGCTGGACTTCGAGATTCCCGAACTCATCGCGGATGCCCTTGCCCCCTTCGGAATCGTCTGCGGCACAGGCAATGTGCGTGGGTCAGAAGGTCCGCGGAATGCGGTGGCCACCGGTCTGGTGGCGTCGCACGCTCGGCTGGTCGAAGCGGATGTCCGTGCATAGCCGTGGTCAACCCGATCGTCCCGCGATCGTGGTGTTGAGTTCGGGCAGCCGGGATGTCGAACGCGACGTGCTGGCGGGCATCGAGGAAGAAGGCGTTCCGTACCTGCTGGTTCCGGGCGAGGCCGAGGTGCCGGCGGCCGAACTGGCGCGGCGCGCGGCGCTCAGGTCGCCGCTGGATGTCGGGGTGGGCGTCTGCTCCCGAGGTGAAGTGTGCGTGCGGCATGCCAAGCTGTCAGATCCGTTGCCCGAGCTGTCTTCTGGTGAAGGTGCCGGTGCTGCGGTTGTCCGGGTTCTCGGGCACAACGCGGCCCGGATCGTGGTCGGTATTCCGCTCAAACCCGACGATTGACAACGAAATTGGTCGTTGGGGTAGACACCGCCGCGTAGTGGGGCAATAATCTTCGATTAAAGGTTGAGTTTCATACCTTTGGAAGAACAACTCGCCGGAGATCTGGTGTCGGCCCGCCGGTGTTGCCGGGTTAAAGGTCGGCCACCGCTTGCAAGGCCGTCATGAGTCGACGGCATCACATACGTGAGTTACGAAAACGTTGTCAATGAAGGAGTTTGACATGGCGGGTGTGGAAGAACACCTGGAGAGCGCTGACTATCTGAAGAAACGTCAGCTCAAATCCGGAAGCGCGGGGTGGCTACTGCTGGCCGGCCTCGGCGTCAGTTACGTGATCTCCGGCGACTTCTCGGGCTGGAATTTCGGCCTCGCCCACGGTGGCTTCGGAGGTCTGCTGATCGCCGTGGTGGTGATCGCCGCCATGTACTTCTGCATGGTGCTGGGTCTGGCCGAGCTGTCCTCGGCGTTGCCCGCGGCAGGCGGCGGCTACACGTTCGCCCGCCGCGCGCTGGGGCCCTGGGGCGGTTTCGCCACCGGCACCGCGATCCTGATCGAATACTCGATCGCACCGGCAGCCATCGCCACCTTCATCGGCGGTTACGTCGAATCGCTCGGCCTGTTCGGCATTCACAAGGGCTGGTGGGTCTACCTGGCGGCGTTCGTCATCTTCATCGGGATTCACCTCGCCGGTGTCGGTGAGGCATTGCGGCTGATGTTCGTCATCACCGCGGTCGCGCTGCTGGGCCTGGTCATCTTCGCCGTCAGCGCCATCGGCAGCTTCGACGTCGCCAACCTGACCAACATCGCCCCCGACGCCGCCGCAGCCGGCGCGTCGAGCTTCCTGCCGCACGGTTACCTGGGCATCTGGGCCGCCATCCCGTTCGCCATCTGGTTCTTCCTGGCCGTCGAAGGCGTCCCGCTGGCCGCCGAGGAGACCGCCAACCCGGAGCGCAACGTGCCGCGCGGCATCATCGCCGCGATGTCGGTCCTGATCCTCACCTGCGTCACGGTGCTGTTCCTGACCACGGGAGCCGGTGGCGCGGAAGCGATGTCGACTGTGGACGATCCGCTGGTGCAGGCCCTCGGCGGAACCGGGTTCGCCGCCAAGGCGGTCAACTACATCGGCCTGTTCGGGCTGATCGCGAGCTTCTTCTCGATCATCTACGCCTACTCCCGGCAGACGTTCGCGCTGTCGCGGGCCGGCTACCTGCCCACCCGGCTGTCGGTGACCAACAAGCGCAAGGCTCCGACTCTGGCGTTGATCGTCCCGGGTGTCGTCGCGTTCCTGCTGTCGCTGACCGGGCACGGCGACCTGATCCTCAACATGGCAGTGTTCGGCGCGGCGCTGAGCTACGTGCTGATGATGATCAGCCACATCGTGCTGCGGGTGCGCGAGCCCAACATGCCACGGCCGTACCGCACGCCCGGCGGCACCGTCACCACGGGCTTCGCCCTGGTCATCGCGGTCGTGGCGCTCATCGCGACCTTCGTGGTCAGCCCGGTGGCCGCGGGCCTGTGCCTGGCTGTGTTCTGCGCGTTCATGCTCTACTTCGCGCTCTACAGCCGCCACCGCCTGGTGGCGAACTCGCCCGACGAGGAGTTTGCGATGCTCGCGGAGGCGGAGAGTGCCCTGAAATGAAGTACCACCAGCAGGTCTCGGGGGTGAACTACGGCTTCGACGGTCTGGTCGAAGTGATGGCCAAGGCCACCCCGCTGCGCTCCGGCGATCAACTCGCCGGCTGCGCGGCCGAGCACGACGGTGAACGCGCCGCGGCCGCCTGGGTGCTCGCCGACCTGCCGCTGGACGTCTTCCTCAACGAGGAACTGGTGCCGTACGACACCGACGAGGTGACCCGGCTGATCATGGACAGCCATGACCGCCAAGCCTTTTCGGAGATCTCGCACCTGACCGTCGGTGGGCTGCGGGACTGGCTGATGGACACCGCGGCGCATGATCACAGTGCCGAGCGGCTGGCCGCCGTCTCTCCGGGGCTGACTCCGGAAATGGTGGCGGCGGTCAGCAAGATCATGCGCAACCAGGACCTGATCGCGGTGTCGGCCGCCGCGGAGGTGACGGCGGCGTTCCGGACCACCGTCGGCGCCCGCGGCACCCTGGCCACCCGGCTGCAGCCCAACCACCCCACCGACGACCCTCGGGGGATCGCGGCGGCGGTGCTCGACGGGCTGCTGCTGGGCTGCGGTGACGCGGTGATCGGGATCAACCCGGCCACCGATTCGCCGCAGGCCACCGCCGATCTGCTCTATCTGCTCGACTCGATCCGCACGCGCTACGACATTCCCGCCCAGTCGTGCGTGCTGTCCCATGTCACCACCACGATCGGGTTGGTCGAGGCCGGGGCGCCGGTGGACCTGATGTTCCAGTCCGTCGCGGGCACGGAAGGGGCCAACTCCGCATTCGGGGTGAACCTGCAGCTGCTGCGGGAAGGCAACGAAGCGGCGCGCAGCCTGGGCCGCGGCACCGTCGGTGACAACGTCATGTACCTGGAGACCGGGCAGGGTTCGGTGCTGAGCTCCGGCACGCACCTGGGGGTCGGCGGGAAGCCCGTGGACCAGCAGACGCTGGAGACCCGCGCCTACGCGGTGGCCCGCGACCTGCAACCGCTGCTGGTCAATACGGTCGTCGGGTTCATCGGACCGGAGTATCTGTACGACGGCAAGCAGATCATCCGGGCGGGACTGGAAGACCACTTCTGCGGCAAGCTGCTGGGCCTGCCGATGGGGGTGGACGTCTGCTACACCAACCACGCCGAGGCCGACCAGAACGACATGGACACCCTGTTGACGTTGTTGGCCGCGGCGCGGGTGGCGTTCGTCATCACCGTGCCCGGCGCCGACGACGTCATGCTGGGTTACCAGAGCCTGTCGTTCCACGACGTGCTGACCGCCCGGCGCACGCTCGGGCTGCGGCCCGCACCCGAATTCGAGGCGTGGCTGCGCAGCGTCGGCATGGTCGACGACGCCGGCAAGCTGACCCCGTTCGACCTGGAGCGTTCGGTGCTGCGGTCGCTGACTTCGGCGGAGCCGTCATGAGTCCCAATGAGATTGCGGTTCAAGAGTTCTGGGATGAACTGCGCAAGACGACCCAGGCCAGGATCGGGCTGGGCCGGGCCGGCGACGCGCTGCCCACCCGCCGGGTGCTCGAGCTGGCCGCGGCGCATGCCGCCGCCCGCGACGCCGTGCACGTGCCGCTGGACGTCGAGACCCTTGCCGACAAGGTCCGGGCAGTGGGTATCGGCGAGCCGACCGTGGTGACCAGCCGCGCCACCTCACGCGACGAGTATCTGCGCCGCCCGGATCTGGGCCGGGAGCCCGCCGACGGTATGCAGGTGCCCGATACCCCGGCCGACATCGGCTTCGTGCTGGCCGACGGGCTGTCGCCGACTGCCCTGGATCGTCACGGCGCGACACTGCTCGCGGCGTTGGTAGCCGAGTTGCAGGACCGCTACACCCTGGCCCCGCCGGTGATCGCGACGCAGGCACGGGTGGCGCTCGGGGACCACATAGGGGCACAGGCGCGCATCCGAACTCTGCTCGTGATCATCGGGGAGCGGCCCGGCCTGAGCGTCGCCGACAGTCTCGGCATTTACCTCACCCACCTGCCGATGCCCGGCCGCACCGACGCCGACCGCAACTGCATCTCCAACATTCACCCGCCCGACGGCCTGGGTTACACCGAAGCCGCACGGGTGGTGGCCGGCCTGGTCGACGGTGCGCTCGCGCTGGGCCGCTCCGGCGTCGACCTGAAGGACACCTCTCGGACCTCGGCGCTCGACCCGAACAGCATGACCCAGCTCAACTGATCCAGGAGTCTCAATGACCAAGCGTGCCGTCCTGTCTCTGCTCGCCGCGACGACCGTCGCCGTCACCGTCGCAGGGTGTGGTTCCGGCGGCGACTCGGCGGAGCCGTCGGCCACTCAGACACCCGCCGCGAGCTGTCGCACGCTGGCCGAGAATCCCGGTTGGTACGGCGACAACCGGGACCGGATCGACGCGATGCTCGCGGAGTTGGGGACCTGCGGGGCCAACGGCTCGGTGGCCGATGGCGCACCGCTGGCGCTGTTCGACTGGGACAACACCGTGGTCAAGAACGACATCGGCGATGCGACGTTCTTCTGGATGGTGCGCAACGGCAAGCTGCGGGCACCCGCCGGGGGCGACTGGTCGAGCACCAGCCCCTACCTCACTCCGCAGGCCGCGGCGGCCCTGGCCAAGGCGTGTGCCACCGCCACGCCGGGCCAACCGATGCCGACCAACACCGATCTCGGCTGCGCCGACGAACTGCTGTCGGTCTACACCGACGGTGAGACGCGTGCCGACGAGCCGGCGTTCGCCGGGTTCAACGCCCGCCGGTTCGAACCGTCGTATGCCTGGGCCGCGCAGATGCTGGCCGGCTGGCCCGAATCCGAGCTGAGTGGTTTCGCCGAGGCCGCGCGCAAGGAGAACCTCGACGCGCCCGAGGGCGCGGAGCAGAAGGTCGGTAGCGGTGACGAGACCGGCTGGGTGCGTTATTACCCGCAGATGCGCGATCTGGTGGAAACCCTGCGCGCCAACGGTTTCGACGTTCGCATCATTTCCGCGTCGGCGGAGCCGGTGGTGCGCGTGTGGGCGGCCGATCTCGGTTTCACCCCGGACAAGGTGATGGGGGTACGGACCGAGCGTGACGGCGACGTCCTGACGTCGAAGCTGGTGCCGTGCGGCGGCGAGACGGCCATCCCATACATCGAGGGCAAGCGGTGCCGGGTCAACGAGGACGTCTTCGGCGTCAAGGGGCCCGCCGCGTTCGAACAGCAGCCCGAGGCGAAACGCGCGGCCTTCGGCGCCGGGGACTCCGACACCGATGTCACGTTCCTCACCGATGCGACGGCCCTGCGTCTGGTGCTCAACCGCAACAAGACCGAGTTGATGTGCACGGCGTACGACAACTCCGACGGTCGCTGGCTGGTCAATCCGATGTTCATCGATGCCAAGAAGAAGCAGGGCGACCCGTACGAGTGCACGACGGAGGGCTACATCGAGCCCAGCGGTAAGGAAGCCCCGCTGCACCGTCCCGACGGAACTGTGGTGCCCGACCAGCAGGACGGGGTGTCCTGACGCCGTGAGAATGCTGGCGTAGAGCTCGGAGTTTCCTGGCCCAGCAATTCCACAGGCCGGTGGCGGGGTGCCCTACAGAATTCGGGCGTCACATATGCGCCATGAGCACATACGAGGGGCAGCTGAAGCTCAAGGGGCACAGCCGGATACAGGTAACGGGCATGTTACTTGGTGTCGCCGCCATCTCGGCGATGGCGGCGTTCGCGTTTGGTCATCCCGAGGAAATGCCTGCGGGGCAGGGCAACCCGCTCGCCGGATCCGGTGATGCCCCGACGAACACGGTTTTCACTCAACCCGTGGTCGGCACGATGAAACTCGGCAGCACGGCTACGGCTACCACCCCTCCGGTTGCGAAATAGGGGGTGGCACAAGCCATGTCATCGCGTGTTCTCGGGCCGGTGGTCGCCGCTGCCGCACCGTTGGCGTCGCTCTTGGTGAGTGGGGTTGCCTACGCGTCGTCACCCGATGTCGTCGGGCAGAAATACAGCGACGCATCGGGCACGCTCAGTGGAGCCGGCTACTCGCCGGTGGTGGAAACGACGGTCGGTGACCGCGAATCCTGGTCGGACTGCGTCGTCACGCATCAACAGGACCGCAACGTGCAGCCGCCGCCCAACACCGGAGGCTCGGCCACCAAGCAGACGCTCGTTTCCCTCGATTGCGACAAAGCAGTGGCGTCGGCCACCGCACCCGGAAACTCGGCCGCCAGCCCGGAGGGGCGTGCGGCGATCCAGGCTGCGCAACAGCAGGCCGCACAGGAACAGCAGCAGGCCGAGAAGAAGCACTAGGGCCGCAGGCGTCTGACGAACGACCGTCGTCACGGCAGGCCGGCCTCCTCTGAGGGCAATGCCGCCGGGCCGGTGATGTTCGGGTGCGCCTTCGGTGTCGCCATGGCAGCGGGTGCCCGCATCCCTGTGGTGGTTGTCGCGCCCAGAGCCATGGACGCCGAGGTCACGGTCGGGGGCGCCGGGGGTGCGTGGAACGCCACCGACGAGCTGTGTCTGGCCGACATCACGCTCAACCAACCCAGAGTCACGAACGCGGCTCCGCCGGCAATCGCCGCGATCGCTCGGATGCTGGTGTGTCTTGTGGCAGCCATGGTGCTGAGCCCTTCGTTCCGCTGATGTCCGGCTTCGGCTGCGAGCCATCTGGCATCCAGTCGACGCCTGGACCCTGGGAGTTGGGATACGTCTGCGATGTGAGTTCTCTTGGAGAGCAGTGCACGAGGTGTCGACCGGGACCGGGCTTTGCGGCGATGCGTCCGCGACGGCCCCCACACGGGCGTTTTGACCTGCCCGGATATCGGACGGTAAGCTGCTCCGTTGGTGTGTGCTGCCCTTCGGGGCAAGCGGGTCCCGGGTCAACGTCGGTCGCCGGGAAAACCGAGTACATGCGCCGCGACCGGCACCTGGGACATCCTGGGATCCGTAACCCGAGTTGATACTCGAATATAGAAGAGGTAAGCGCTGTGCCTACGTACACGCCTAAGGCGGGTGACACCACGCGTTCGTGGTACGTCATCGACGCCCAAGACGTGGTGCTCGGCCGGCTCGCCGTCGAAGCAGCCAAGCTGCTCCGCGGCAAGCACAAGCCGACATTCACGCCGAATGTCGATGGTGGCGACTTCGTCATCGTCATCAACGCCGAGAAGATTGCCGTCAGCGGCAACAAGCTCACCAAGAAGTTCGCTTACAGCCACTCGGGTTACCCGGGCGGTCTTCGCAAGCGCGCCATCGGTGACCTGCTGCAGAAGCACCCGACCCGCGTCGTCGAGAACGCGATCCTCGGCATGCTGCCCCACACCAAGCTTGGTCGGCAGATCCAGAAGAAGCTCAAGGTCTACGCCGGTCCGGATCATCCGCACGCCGCGCAGCAGCCGGTTCCGTACGAGATCAAGCAGGTGGCCCAGTGACCGAAACGATTGAGAACGGCGACACCGTCGAAGCCGTGACCGAAACCGTCGAGGTGGAGCACGAGGTGGAGCAGGAGCACCGCGAGCCGGTCATCATCGACCGTCCGATCCAGACCGTCGGCCGCCGCAAGGAGGCCGTGGTGCGGGTGCGCCTGGTGCCCGGCACCGGCAAGTTCAACCTGGACGGCCGCACGCTGGAGAACTACTTCCCGAACAAGGTGCACCAGCAGCTGATCAAGGCCCCGCTGGTGACCGTCGACCGTGTCGAGCACTTCGACATCTTCGCCCACCTCGATGGTGGCGGCCCCTCGGGCCAGGCCGGTGCCCTGCGCCTGGCCATCGCCCGTGCACTGATCCTGGTGCAGCCGGAGGACCGGCCGGCCCTCAAGAAGGCCGGGTTCCTGACGCGTGACCCGCGTGCCATCGAGCGCAAGAAGTACGGCCTCAAGAAGGCCCGCAAGGCGCCTCAGTACAGCAAGCGCTGATCTGTCGCCTTTTGGCCGAACGAACCCGCCGGGTGTGTCTCGTACACACTCGGCGGGTTTGTTTTTTGCCTGCTGATGCGCGCGTCGGTTTTCCACGTCTGGGCTGTTGGCGTGCGATTTTGACGACCCTGCGGTAGAAACCGGCATCCTCATCCACAAACTTTTTCCAGATTCGAGGTTTGGGGACGGACCCTGCGTGGAAGACCACTGGGCGGAGAGCCGGGGCCGCTTTGTGTCAGCAGGGTTGTGCCCGCAGGACCTTCCTGCCACCGGTGGACGTCGTTCTGACGTCGGGGGACCGGGTGCTGCTGTCCCATCGGAAGGAGCAATTGTGGGGAACTTCGCGAAGACAGCGTCTGCGGGCGCGGTGGTCGGTGGATCGCTGCTGTTTACCGTCGGCCTGGGTATCGCCAATGCGGCGCCCGAAACTGCCGGAGACGGCAAGGTCAACCTCACCCTCGGCAACGTCTCGGTCCTGGAGAACGTCGACGACGCCGCGGCCGCGCAGATCGCCGCGGGGGTGTGCGAGAACACCGACACGGCATCGTTGACCACCGCGGTTCAGGGGGTCGATGCGAACAGCACCGACCACGTGGTCTGCACCAACAACCTCGGGACCATCTCGTTCAGCCAGAACGGCACCACTGAGCGCCCGGGTGAGGTCTCGCAGGGGACCGAGCCGCACAGCCTTGCGCCGACGACGGCACCCCCGATGGCGCCGGAAGGCAGCCACTCGTCGTCAGACACCGGCCCCAGCTAGCGATTTGTCGCCGATCACCGCCCGTGCCCGATCTGCGGGCGGTGATCCGGTGGGTCTCGAACGGGTATCAATCCGGCTCCGGGATGGTCGCTGACCTCGTCGGTTGTGTTTACGGCCGCCGATTATGAGAAGTTTAAGGGCATGGGTCGACTGTTCGGCACCGATGGGGTGCGCGGGGTCGCCAATCGCGATCTGACTGCTGAACTGGCAGTGGCACTCGGTTCGGCGGCTGCGCGGCGTCTCGGTAATTCCGCAGGGCTCGGCCGTCGACTGGCCGTGGTGGGTCGTGATCCGCGGGCCAGTGGCGAGATGCTGGAAGCCGCGGTGATTGCGGGTATCACCAGCGAGGGTGTCGACGCCCTGCGGGTCGGCGTATTGCCGACGCCTGCGGTGGCGTATCTGACCAGTGCCTATGACGCGGATTTCGGGGTCATGATCTCCGCATCGCACAATCCGATGCCCGACAACGGCATCAAGATCTTCGGTCCGGGCGGGCACAAGCTCGACGACACCGCTGAGGACCAGATCGAGTCGCTGGTTATCGATGAGCCGCTTGCGCGAAGAGAATCTGGCACGGCTGGGCCAGGGCTGCGCCCGACGGGGGCCGGCATCGGCCGGGTGCTGGACGCCGAGGACGCGTTGGATCGTTATCTGCGGCACGCAGGCAAGGCCATGACGGCGCGGCTTGACGGGCTGACCGTCGTGGTCGATTGCGCACACGGTGCGGCGTGGGCGGCTGCTCCCCGGGCCTACCGGTCCGCCGGAGCCAACGTCATTGCGATCAATGCCGAACCCAATGGCCTCAACATCAACGACGGCTGCGGATCCACCCACATGGAGGTGCTGCAGGCCGCTGTCCTCGAAAACGGCGCCGATCTGGGACTGGCTCACGATGGCGATGCAGACCGGTGCCTGGCAGTGGACGCCGCGGGCCAGGTCATCGACGGCGACGCGATCATGGTGGTGCTGGCGCTGGCCATGCAGGAGGCCGGCGAGCTGGCCTCGGACACGCTGGTGGCCACGGTGATGAGCAATCTGGGATTGCACCTGGCCATGCGGGCAGCCGGTATCGAGGTCCGCACCACCGGTGTCGGGGACCGCTACGTGCTGGAGGAACTGCGGGCCGGCGAGTTCTCCCTCGGTGGTGAGCAGTCCGGCCACATCGTGCTGCCCGGCTTTGGCACGACCGGCGACGGCATCGTCACGGGCCTGCGGCTGATGTCGCGGATGGCCCAGACGCGCACTACCTTGGCGGCGCTTGCCGAGCCGATGCGCACATTGCCGCAGGTACTGATCAATGTCGCGGTCGATGACAAGGCGGCGGTGGCGAAGGCGCCGTCCGTGCAGTCCGCCGTGGCCCAGGCCGAGGCCGAGCTGGGTGACACCGGCCGGATCCTGTTGCGGCCCTCGGGTACCGAACAGGTGGTTCGGGTGATGGTCGAGGCGGCCGATGTGAACACGGCCCGGATGGTCGCGGTTCGGGTCGCCGATTCGGTCAGCGGCCAGTCGGCCTGAGGGAACCGTGCAGTCCCCGGCTGCGTCTAAACCGGGCATGGGAGATGTAACTGCCGCCAGTCTCGACGGTGCGGCGCTGGCGTCGGTGGCCGCCGGATACGACGCCGTTGCCGCCGATCTCGATTCAGTGGTGCGTGACCGCCAGCGCGGGCGGGTGTTCGACGGTGCCTCCGCCGGGCACGCCCACGTTGCCGGCGGAGACGCGGTGCGGACCGCCGTGGACGAGGTGACGGACGGGCTGCGTCGGTGGTCGCGGGCCAGTGCCGAGGTTGCGGCCGTGCTGCGCAGCGCGATCGATCGGTACACGGTGGCCGACGCGCACGCTGCGGCCCGGGTGGGTTGAGCCGTGGCGGCAAGCCTCGATGTCGCGGCCCGGTTGGATGAGGGACAGGCTGCTGTCGACACGGTCGCCGAATACGTCTGGGCCTGCCACCTGCTGGGTTTCGGCCACGCCGATCTGACCCGCTACCGCTATCAGGTGCGCGACTGGTACGCCGCCGAGGACGGCCTCGACCTGCGGATGCTGGACGCCGAATGCACATCATTGGTCGCCGCTGCTGCTGCGGCGGAGCAGGCATTGCGGCTGCAGGACAACCACTTCCTGAATCTGTCGCGGGCCTGGCAGGGCGCCGGGGCTCGGGCGTCGATGGATTTCCTCGCCCGGCACGCGACCTCGGCGGCACAGGTCTCCGCCGGGATCCGTGGCGCCGCGGCCACATTGACCCGGCTGCGCGACAACCTGTGGGATGCGGTGGACGCCAAGGTCTCCGCCGCGCTGCAGATCGAGGAGCGCCAGGCCGGACAACGCGGCACCTGGCTGGCGGCCGCGCGGGCGGTGAGCACCGGTGTGGGGGACCGATCAGTAGCCAGTGAACTGATCGACACGCAGGTGAAACCCTTTGTGGCCAACGACATTGGCGGGGACTGGTTGACGGCGATGCGCAGTACCACCCGGGCGGTTGCCGATGCGTACGCGCAGGCGCTCACCGCGTTGCGCGCCGAGGTGCAGCCGGTGTTCGGCATCCCGGGCGAGCTGGGGCCGGTCTGGGTCGCGCCGAGTCCACCGCCCGCTGCCGGCGCCACCGCAGCCCTGTCGGCACCCGGGCTCACTGCGGCCCCGGCGAGCATGCCGCCATGGCCGACAACTCCCAGTGCAGTACCCGCGGCGATGTCTGCGGCTCCTGCCTCGATGCCGGCCATGCCGGCCCCCTGGCCCCCGCTGGGTGCCGAGCCGACCGGTCCGGCTACGGCGCCGGTCGAGTCGGCGGCTCCGTTGCCCGCTTCGCCAGCAGGATTGGGCCAGGGCCTCGGTGGCGGTGGCCTGCCTGGTCTGGGTGGCATGCCTGACATCGGTTCCGGCTTGGCCGGCTCCGGACAACAATTGGCTGATCTGTTCGGTGGGCTGCTCGGGTCGTCCGCAGACAGTTTGCCCGACGATATCGGCGAGCTGCCGGACGATGATGTCGACGATCCGGATCCGGCGGCGGATGAGACGGGCGAGGACGCCCATGAAGGCGCCGACGACGAAGGCGCGGACGCCGACGCGGCAGAGGATACCGACGGCGTCGACGAAGCCGCCGGGGCCGAAGCTGGCGAACCTGGCGCCGATGTCGTGGAAGAGACTGAGCCGCAGAGTGTTCCGCTAGGGGCCGAGCCGGTGCCCACAGTTGTCGACCCGCTCCCTCCCGTGGCGGAACCCGGACCACCGGCCGAACCCCTTGCCGCGCCGGCCGGTGAGACCCCGTGTGCGATCGCCGCGGATGAGTTACCCCAAGTCGGTGAGTAGCCGCACCCCGATGCGGGATTCGGATGTGGCAGGCGCGGCTAACAGCTCGGAACCCTCGATCGGGTGAGGATCGGCGCCAGTCGACTGATGCTGTCGTGGATAACCGTCTCGCCGAGTATGCCGTATCCGATCACCAGGGCGGGTGGTGCTGAATCCGGGTCGGCCCAATTCCACCGGGCACCGTCCAGGCGCAGGCCCTGTTCGCGTGCGGTGGCAACGATGGCGTCCTCGTTCGAGTCGCTTGGCAGCCGAAGATAGACGTGCAGGCCCGCGTCGATGCCGGTCGGCTGTGTCTGAGGCATCCATGTGTTGATCGCCGCGAGCATGGCATCGCGTCGCCGGCGATAGACCGGGCGAACGCGCCGCAGGTGGCGCGTCAGCCCGCCGGTACCGATGAAGCGGGACAGGGCGAGTTGCTCAAGCACGGAGTTGCCCATGTCGTCGTACAGCTTCTCGGCGGCGACAGACTCCACCAGCCGGGGCGGCAGGGCCATCCACCCGAGCCGCAGGGCGGGAGTCAGCGTCTTGCTCACGCAGCCCGCGTAGGCCACGTGATCGGGGTCGAGTCCCTGTAGGGCGCCGACAGGACTTCTGTCGTAACGGAATTCGGCGTCGTAGTCATCTTCGATGATCAGTGCGTCCCGGTTGTTCGCCCACGCGATCAGCGCCGCCCTGCGGTCCGCGGCGAGCACGACACCGGTCGGGTACGCGTGGGCGGGTGTCACCAGTACCGCGCCGACGTCGAGTTCAGCCAATCTGTCGACGTCGAGGCCGTACTCGTCGACCGGTACCGGCTCCACGTGCAGCCCGGCGCGTGCGATGGCGTCGCGGTGAAATCCGAAACACGGGTCCTCGACTGCGATGGCGCGGCATCCGCGCGCTCGCAGCGCCCGGGCCAGCAGCACGATCCCCTGGGTGATTCCCGCCGTGACGATCATTCGATCGGGGGCGGCTGCGACACCCCTTACCCGAGCCAGGTAATCGGAGAGGGCTTCGCGTAAGGGGTGGGTCCCGAATGGGCCGGGATAGCCGAGCTGCGAGTTGGGTACCTCGGCGAGCGCGTTGCGGTAGTGCCGCAGCCATTCGGTACGCGGAAACAATGCGGCGTCCGGCAGGCCGCCGCCCAACGGCACGGATGGGTTGCGAGTCTGGCGTGTGCGTGGAGCTGCTTGTGGGGCAACTTGTTTGACCCTGGTCCCGGAGCCCCGCCGTCCGGTCAGGTAGCCGTCGGCCACCAGGTGTTCATAGGCGGCGACGACGACGCTGCGGGCCACACCGAGCTGTGCCGCCAGCACACGGGACGGCGGCAGGAGTGCGCCCGCCGTGAGCCGGCCCTGCTGTATCCCCACGCGGAGCTGATGTTGCAGCTGCATCGCGAGCCCGTCCCGGGACGTCCGGTCCAGGTCCAGCAGAAGGTCCGGAGGAAATCCGGCATCAGCAGAATTGGTCTGCTGAACATCTCTATAATTGGACCCTGACATATACCAATCATAGGAGCGATCGTGGTGGTATGTCTTCGATCAACAGCCTCTCCTCAGCCGTCGCCCGACCGGTGATCACGTCCTGGATGCCCGGGCCGGCCCCGGCCGGCGACGGACCGGTCGTCGTCAGCGTGACCGAATATGCCGCGCATTCTCTGCGGCACCTGCCAGGTGTCGCCTACAACGGGATGCGTATGCGGGAAGGCTGGTACGCCATGCCGGGTGCGGTCGGGCTGTGGTTGTGGAGCCTGCCCGCCGCCAGCCGTGGCGGGTCGATCTCGGTGTGGACGGATGCCGAAGCGTTGCAGCGGTTTATCGGGCTGCCGCATCACGTCGACATCATGCGCCGCTACGGCGACCGTGGAGACGTTCGGTCGACTACCTGGGAGGCCAATACCTTTGATCGGGCGAGCACCCTCGTGCGAGCCTGCGAGTGGATCGGGCCGGCGCGGCAATCGTGATGGGCCCGTCATAATTTGTCCGGGAAGGTGAACAATTCACCTCGATAGGTCAATTGTGACGTGGCATAATTCGCCGTAACGGGGAATGGGAGAATTACGTACGTGCAGGAGAGCTGAAATGCTGACCAGAATTCTGGGCATTGCCACGGTCGGCGCGGGCGTTGCAACACTGGGTACCGGGGTGGTTTCGGCCGCGGCGGAATCTCCGTGCGCGCCGTATGCGCCGAGTGGCGACACGATCTCCGGAAGAAGCCCAGATAAATTGGGCGACTGGGTAGTTCGTTACGAGCGGGTAGGTGGCGGAGATGCCGCGATCGCCGACGCGATCAATCAGGTGATCGACGCCGAGGCGCGTGGTCAGGTGGCTACCTACGAGCCAAGTGCGACGAAGACGAATCCCTGGACGATGAATATCGATGGGCATGTCATCAAACGGCCGGTGACAATATCTGCATTGTTCACCGGTGAATACAATACCGATCAGCCCAATATGCCATTCAGTGCCGTGGCGACCCGAGTTTTTGACTGTCGTAGCGGAATTCTGATCGATTGGGACAATCTTTTCACCGATAAAAAGGCGGGCCTCGCGCGGCTGTCGGAGCAGACGAAGCGGATCCTGCCCACCGTCTACGCGCCCCCGAAACATCCCGGCAGCTGGCAGTTCGGCAGCGAGGTCGCCCCGGTCGATGACAACTTTCGCTACTGGCTACCGACCGATCAGGGCATCGAGCTGCACTTCCCGGATTGGCAGTTCGGCCGCGGCCTCCCGGTGATCACCGTCGGCTGGGCCGAACTCCGGGACCTGATCGCCCCGCAGTTCCAGGCGATCACCGGGTAGCCGATGATCCGTGCGGCTGGGCGATCCGCGGGGTGTAGCAACCGTGGAAGCTCAGCGGCAGGTGATGGCGCAGCCGGCCGACGTAGACAGGCCCGGCTTCGATGTCCTTGGCGTCGAACACCTCCAGTTTGGCGGTGTTGTTGACTGCGTCCAGCACCGGCCCGATCAGCCAGCCGTCGTCCTCGTCAGTGGCGTCCGGGCGGGCCGCGAAGACCGCTTCGTGGGGAAGTTCTCCGTCGGGGAACTGGAACTGGGTTTCCTTGCCCGTTTCGTTGTCGATCTTGGCCAGCGCGTTCGGATAGAGGCTGCCGCCGGTTGCGGCTGACATGTAGAAGTAGCGGTTTGGCTTGGCCATCTTGAAGACGTTGATCATCGGGAATTCACCGTGCACACCGGAGAACTCGTCGATCGTGACGTTCCCTGATCCGGAGATCCGGACCCGGGTCGGCAGCCCGCCAAAGGGCATGGTCGAGGTTTCCATCAGGGTCTCGACTCCGGCCAGCTGTCCGTTGAGTTGTTCCCAGGTGGCGTGGTAGTTCAGCACGTCCACCACGACGTCGCCGTTCTCGTCGTCGTAGGCGTTGGCGAAATGCAGATGCAACATCGGGTCGGTGTGGAAGATCCGCACTTTGCCGCCATCGCGCGGCACCAACGCGATCGTGGTGCCCAGCGATGCGTCGTATTCGATGGCGTCGATGTAGTTGAGCAATCCAAACGCCGCACCGAAGAACTTCTTGAGCGGGAACACCAGCGGCGGGATCACGAAGACCAGGTAGCGATTGGTCAGGCCCATGTCGTGATTGAACATCGGCCCGGGCAGATTGACGTGACCGAGCTTGTTCATCTTGCCGCTCCGGTTCACCCGGTAGCAGATCAGTTTCGGGACGGGCGCCATCGCCATTCCGAAGTTGAACATCTCGCCCGTCTCCCAATCCCACTTGGGATGTGCCGAGAACGCACCCAACCATTTGAGCTCACCGCCGTAGTTGTACTCACCCTTGGTACGCAAGGTGTCGGGGTCGAGCTCGGTGGGCCGCCCGCCCTCCCACAGAGCAAGCAGCTTCCCGGCGTTCATCACGACGGCGGTGTTGGCGACATTGGTGGGAAATCGCAACGCATTGGCCAGCGGGCCGCCGTCGCGCATGGTGCCCAGTGCGCGAAACGGCGCGCCTTCGGAGACGATCGAACGCTGGTAGTGCTTGGTCTGGATGAATCTGTTGCGGAAGTGAACCTTGCCGTCGGACATCGAGTACATCGTGAGCATGCCGTCGCCGTCGAAGATGTGGCCGAGCGGGGTCCCGCCGGCCTCCATCTTCCCGGGGCCGTTGCGGTACACCGTCCCTCGGAGCTCGGCGGGTAACTCGCCGGTCACATCCTCGATCGTGTAGTCATACTCGTCGTAGAGCGGCGCGTAGGTCTGGATGGGATCGTTGTCGACGCTGGTCATGTCGGACTCCTTCGTGTTGGTCAGTGGGCCGTGCGGACCCGCAGGGTGCAGCCCAGGCCGGGCAGATGGGGGTCGAATTCCAGCGGCATGGGTCCGTCGGCGTGAAAGACCTTCTCGCAGGCCGCCTTACAACCCATCTGGCAGGAATTCTCCTGTGCGCTGTTCGTCCCGACCACGACATGCATTGCGCATTCGGGGATCTCGTAGACCAGCGTGCCACCCGGCTCCTCGCCGGTGCGATAGATGGGTCCCACCAGGAAGGTGGACAGGCCGACGCCCATGTCCATCACCGGTGCGTACCACGCCTTCGGCACGATCTTCACGGCACCGAAGACCGGCAGCAGAAAGCGCAGCCAATGCCGCAGCCTGGCCGCGACGGCGTCGGACACCAATTCCTCCACCGCTGTGAACGGCAGATCCCGCAGCAGCTCGGAGGTCACCCACTCGAGCTCGGCGACGAACTGACCGTATTGACTTTCCCAGGAGTGCCGCGGGCTCTCGAACAGTCCGCGCCGACGACGCTGGGCCACCAAGGCTTTCCATGCGGCCTCGACCGCATCGCGGTCGTCGGTGACGATCCGCAACATGGGTAGGAACACCGTCTCGGGCAGGTCGCCGACCCGTTTGAGCATCGAGTGAATCAGCAACTCGTCGCGCAGCATGGCGACCAGGCCGATCGGCGCAGCGGTGGTCACGGGAGATCCACCTTGGCGGCCTTCCATCCGCCGTCGACGTTCTGCATGGTCATGACCATGCGGCTGCGATCCACCCGAGGGTCCGGAACCTCGGTGTTGGTCACCGTTTGGTCCACGAACAGGAGCACCACCACTTCGTTGGTGTTGGCCGACTTGACCGCGGAGTCGACGACGACGCCGTGGCCGGTCGCCTTGTGGTCGATCAACAACTTGCGCAGCTCGCTGCTGGATTTGGCGTACATGCCGTGGAATTCGCCGGTGGAGCCGTCGAGTACAGCGGCGAAGTTCGCATCCAGGTTGTTCGTGTCCACCGACGTCAGCGTCACCGCATAGGAGTTGGCCGTGTTCAGGGCGGCCGCAGCGGCATTCGCGACCTGCCGGTCTTTGATGTAGTGCCAGCCGAAGTACCCGCCGATTCCGGCAAGCGTCGGCAACAGGACCGCGATCGCTCCGGCGAGCAGCCGGAGCCGCCATTTGGTCTGAGGAACAACAGGTTCCGATTCTTCGGGAGAGCGGCCTGGCGAGTCGTCCGCGTCGGCTTCTACCGGGTCCGCTGCGGCCTCCTCGAGGTCGGTGGCCTCGCTGTCGAGACGTTCAGCCAGTTTGGTGCTTGTCATGGTGCTCCTCATCTCTTACCACTGTCCACCGTGGCGTTGCGGCTGGGACTCCGGTGGCAGAACCGGTCCGCCATAGGGCAGTTGGATGGTGTGGTCGGTTATGGGCGTCGGGTCTGCACGACGCAGCGGATCCAGCCCCGGCGGGGGTACGGCGGTGTCGTCGCCGGGCGGCCGGGGTGCGTTGCGGGCGCCTCGGACCAGGAGGTTGGGGTCCTGGTTCTCGCAGTACGTGTACAGGTACGGCTCGGGATAGTTCGGGATGAACGGCACATCGCGTTGATGTGGGTAGTCGCACACCGGCCGGGGATAGATATCGGCGATCGCCCAGATGGCGCCGTCGTGCATCAGGGAACGGATTCCGTCGAGGAGTGGTTGGCGCTCGTCGTTGAACATCCGGTCGAGGGCGGGAACCCGCACCTGGGACAGTTGAGCCACCGTGGTCAGGTCGCCGAGCAACTGCACCATGGTGGGCGAGTTGTTGTCGATGACGGAATCCACGGTCTTCAGCAGATCCGGGGTCTTGTCGAGCAGAGTTCGTATGCCTGCGTCTTTCTGGCCGATTCCGCTGAGCGTCCCGTCCAGATTGTGTGACAGGGCGGTCAGTCCACCGGACGAGTCATCGAGAATCTTGAACATTGTGCGGCTGCTGCGCAGCAACGTCATGGTCTGCGGCAGCACCCCGTCAAGGGTGTTGAGCAACAGCGCCGAACCGTTGAACAGAGCGCGCAGTTTCTCCGGTCCCTGTTCGCTGACTCCGAGTTCGTCGATGACCGATCGGATCTGTTCGGGGTCGGCCTGTGCCAGCACACCGTCGACATTGGTCAGCAGGCGCCACAAGGGAACCGGAATCTCGGTCTGACTGCGGTCGATCACCGCACCGTCCGACAAAAACGGACCGTCGGTCTGCTGCGGAGCGAAGTCCAGGTACTGCTCCCCGGCGGGAGAAAGCCCGGACACCCGGACAGCGGTGTCGACCTGAGGAATACGAGCATTGTGGTCGATCATCGCCGTGGCGACCACCCCATTGGCGGACATGTCGACCGACTTCACCCGGCCGACGGGGATGCCCCGGACCGTGACGTCCTGGCCGGGCAGCAATCCACCGGACTCAGCCAGGTCCACCTTGACGGTGATCTGACGGTCGAACGGGTCGGCCCGCAACGCACCGAACGCCAGATACGCAACGCCAAGCACCACCAGGAGCAGCTGGCCGACGACCGACAACATCAGCCGGCGCGTGGTGGCGACCCGGACCACGCGAATCACCATGGTCGACAACGGGTTCAGTACGGATCGCAGGTTCATTGCGGCGGCCCCCAGATCTGGCCCCGGTCAGGGCCCCAGACCCGGTCGCCGAGCTGGGTCAGGACGAACCGGATCGAGCCGACCATGTTGTCCCAATTGGCCCACTTCGGCCCGGTGAATCCCGGGTCGGCGTAGTGGTTCATGTCCGGGATGTGGCCGATCGCGACCTGCTGAAGATCGACGTCGGCGCCGGCGGCGTTGCTGCCGAACAACTTCAGTGCCGCCGGCAGAAACCGCAGGAAGTTCGCCATGGTCACCCTGGGGTCGGTGGAGGCCTCGTTGAAGGCGGCCGACAGGGTATTCAGGTCGTGGATCCAGCTACGGGTGTCGGTTCCCTGGATGGCCGGGAACTTCTGCAGTTGCGCAGTCACCGTACCGATCTCGTTGACCAGGTCCACGATCGCGGCAGTGTTGTCCGCGATCGTCAGCAACGCCGGCGTGGCGGAGTCCAGTACCTCGTTGATGGTGTCGCGACGGGCATTGAGCTCGTCGGCCAGTCTGGCGGTCGCCGCCAGCATGGTTCGGATCTCATCGGAGCGGTCGGCCATGGTGGAGACCAGTGCCCGGGACTCGTGGATCAAGCTGGTGAGTCCCTCACCTTCCTTGCCGAGCGCCCCGCCGACACCGTTGAGCACCCGTGTCAGGTTCCGGATCACGCCGCCGTTCACGATCATCGACGTGGTGGCCAGCACTTGCTCGACGGTTGCGGCAGCGGTCGTGGATTGCTGTGGGATTCGGTCCCCGTCCGCGAGCAGCGCCCTGCCGGCCGAGCCCGATGCCGGCGGGGTGAGGGAGACGAACACGTCGCCGAGCGGTGTCGCCGAACGTAATTCGGCGGTGGTGCCCTTCGGCAACCGGATACCGTCCAGAATGCGCATCTGCACGACGGCGGTGTAGTCCTTCGCACTCATGCCGATCACCTCACCGACGTCGGCGCCGCCGACGCGCACCTTGGCCCGGTCGGGCAGATTGAGGGCGTTGGAGAACTCCGCATCGAGCTGGTAGGTCGGCCCACTGAGCCCGGGGGCCGGCAGCGGCAGTTCTTCTACTCCGGCGGAGCATCCCACCAGCGCGCTCGACATCAGGACCCCGAGCGCAACGTGCAGGACGGTCTTCATCGATCCCCCAACTTCGTCATCGCATCGAGCATGGTGGTCATCCCGAAGTCGGGGCCAAGATCGCGGATGGAACCGGTGCGGCAGCCCAATTGGCGCAATCCCAGGATGTTGCAGACTTCCTTGGTCATCGAGCTGTCGAAGAACACATTGTCGAAATGGGCGCCGACGCGCAGCATTCCGTTCTGCATGTCGATGGCGCCTGCGGCGTTGTCGATCGCCAGAGGTGCCACGTCGAAGACCTCGGAGAGTTCACGGCGGTAGTCCACGAGGGCTCGGCTGAGCTTGGCGCTACTGGTGATGCTGTTCTCGAGCTTGTCGCCGTTGTTCCCCAGGAGATCGTTGAGCTGGATGAGCAGGTCGTTGAGCTGTCGGCCGGTGTCACCGCGACCGAGGCCCTCGGCTGCCAGCACGTCGGTGAGTTGCCGGACGTAGGAACCGAATTCACGGACCTGGACCTCATTGCGGGCCGCGCCGTCGGTGAGCTTGCTCAGGTTGGTGACGATGGCTTCGAGGTTCTGCTTGGTGGCCGCGCCGCCGTCGGCCCCGGTGCGCAGCGCATCGGACAGTCCGGCCAGGGCGTTCTTGATCTCAGGTCCGCTGGTGGAGGTGATCGCCTGGGTGGCCGACATCAGGTCGGCCAGCGGTCCGTTGCCCTGGCCGTCGCCACCCATCGCGCCGCCGAGTTTGTCCACCATCTTCAGGACCCGATCGAATTCGACTGGGGTTCTGGTCGATTGCAGTCCCAGCACGGCGTTGTCTGCCAGCAGCGGTCCTCCAGAGTAGGCGGGGGTGAGTTCGACGTGGCGGTCGGTGAGGATGGAGGTTCCGACGGTGACCGCGGAGACGTTGGCGGGAATATCGGTGCCGGGCTCGACCTCGATGCCCACGTCGACGTGGTTGCCGCGGTTGTCGATCGAGGTCACCCGCCCGACCGGCATGCCGAGAACCGACACGTCGTTACCGACGTACAGGCCGATGGCGTTGTCGAACTGGGCGGTGAACTGCAGTGGCGCCGTCGGGGCCGGACGTAGCAGGTAGGCGCCCGTGACGGCCAGCGCCACTGCGACGATCAGTACCGTCACGAGTGCGGTCTTGCGTGTCATTCGCAGTCCTTGAAGTATTGGTAGCGCTCCGGCCACTTCCACTGCTCGGCGCGCCCGCTGATGGCGCACATCCAGGAATCCACCATCAGCCCACCGGGCAACATGAAGTCGAGGAACGGTCCCGATCCGGTGGCATTGGCGGCATTGCGCATCGCCGCCGGCATGATCTGGAACAGGTTGCGCAACAAGGCATCGTGGTCGCCGAGCATCGAGGTGACCTGTTGGAGGTCGGCCAGCATCTTGTCGATGTATCCGCTGTCGGCACCCATGACATCTTCGGCCGTGGTGATCAGGGTGGTGGCCGCCCGCAGCAGCCGCTCGACGCTCTGCCGCCGTCGGACGATCTCCCCGATGAGCTCGCCGCCCTGGGTGACGAGCGCTGCCAGATCGTCCTGCTGGCGGCCCAGGATCTCGGCCACACTCGCGGTGTTCCGCAGCAGATCGGAGATCTGATCGCGGCGCTCGGAGATGATCGCCGACAGGCTCTTGATGTTGGCGAGCGCATCGGGCAGGACCGCCGGCACTCCGGTGAGTTGCTGTGACAGCGTCTGCATCGACGTGGCGAACCGCTCGGCATCCACGTCCTCGAACGTCGTCGTCGAATCGGAGAGCAACTTCTGTAGGTCGTAGGGGACCGACGTTTTCGCCAGCGGGATTCGGTCGTCGGCCAGTGTGCCGCCACCCTTGGGGCGCAACTCGACGTAGCGTGAGCCCAGCACCGTGGTGAGTTTGATGGCGGCCTTGGTCTCGGTGCCCAGGCGAATGTTGTTGTTCAGCTTCATGGTCACGACGACTCGGTTGACGGCCAGCTTGGTGGCGCTGACCACGCCGACCGGGACCCCGGCGATGCTGACCTGGTCGCCGGATCGCAGGCTGGCCCCCTGCAGGAACTCGGCGGTGTAGGTCCGCTTGCCGAGGTGCATCGAGCTGAGGGTCGTGCTCGCGAGGATCACGACGGTCAGGGCCAGCAGCGCGACGGTGCCGATCACCGCCGTGTTGCGGTCCTCGAGGGTGCGGGGCCGCGCTCGGTTGGGTCGCCTCATCGTGCTCATCACCTGCACTTCGCCGTGTACTTGCGCTGCCCGCCGGGGGTGGCCGCGTTGACGATGGTCGGGATGATCGGCTTGAGGAAGTTGAACAGGGTGAAATTGAAGTCGCACGGCATCGCGTTCATGGCGGTGGAGTCCCCGGTGATGCGCGACAGTCCCTTGAGTACCGCGGGCAGGTTTGATCCGAGGGTTGCCCAGCCGTCGCGGTGGGCGACCATTGTCGAGAGCATTCCGGGCTCGCGGCTCAGTAGATCGTGCAGCTCGGGCTGCGTCGCGGTGGTGATCGCCGACAGCCGCGAAACCACCGTGGCGATCGAACCGGTCGAGTTCACCAGCTCGTCGCGGTGCGCGTTGAGTCCGGCGATCACCGAGCGCAGCTGGCCCAGGGTGGTTTGGAGTTGCGTGCCACGGGAGGCCAGATTCTCGGTGACGGCGTTGAGGCTGTCGATCACCCGGCCGAGGACTTGGTCCGGACCGGCCATCGATCGCGCCAGCTCCGAGGTCTGCGCCACCAGTACCACCACCGAGTCGGAATCCCCTTGTAGCGCATTGATCAACGCGTTGGAGAGGTTGCCGCGGTTCGTCGGATCGAGCAGCGTGAACATGGGCTCGAAACCGTTGAGGAGATTGGTGACGTCGAACGACGGCTCGGTGTGCTCGACGGGGATTGCGGCGCCGTCGGCAAGCCGCTCGGGACGGCCGAAGTCGGCCAGGGTCAGGCCGATGTACCGCTGGCCGATGATGTTCTGGTAGACCACCGAAGCCTTGGTGTTTCCGTACACCGGCTGATCGCGCTGCACCCGGAACCGGACCGTGGCCAGGGAGGCCTCACCCGAGCCGGGATCGTCGAGCGTCACCGAGTCGACCCGGCCGACCCGCACCCCTGCCACCCGCACGTCTGAGCCTTCCCGGAGCCCGGTGACATCGGTGAACTGTGCGGTGTAGGTGAAGGTGTCGCCGGCAACCTCCCGGCGCAGCGTCACCAGGATGGTCCAGGTCAGCGCCAGGCAGACCGCCATGAAGGCGGCGAGCCAGACCAACATGCGGGCGCGCGCGTTCATGGTGTTCCCGAGGGCTGTTCGGCGGGCAGTGGGGGAGGCCCGACGTCGATGGGCACCGGGTCGGCGGGAGCCGGGGCGGGGACGAATTCCTCTGGGGCAGGTGGTATTTGCAGCGCGTTGTGAAGTACCTCGTCGGCCGGATTGGCCGGGTCGGGCAGGATGATGCCGTCCGGCGGGACGTAGGCGCGAGGGTCGGGCAGGCCATGGGTGTCGACGATCGGAATGCTCTCGGGTGCGGTCTGGCAGCTCGGGCCGCGCAGCTCGCCGTAGACCGGGCAATCTGCTCGGTTGTACAGCCGCAGCGGCGCAAGCGCGACGACGAGCTTGAACGTGAACGTCACCTTCTGATTGGTGCGGGTCCACATTTCGTCGAAGAATCCGTTGACCACGTTGTTCAACCCGACGGCGACGGCCGGGAACTTCCCGGAGCGGTCGGCGAGCACCCCGATCACCGGGGTGAGGTTGGTGGTGATGCCCACCAGTTCGCCGGCGTGGTTGTCCATCGCGGTGCGCATGGTGCCGACGGTGTGGTTGGCGCCGGTCAGCAGATTCGCCAGCGCCGCATGCTGTTCGGCCACGGTGCGCATCGGCTTGACCGCGTTCTGCAATGAGTCCAGTAGATCGGGGGCGGTGTCCGAAAGGGCACTGAGCGCGGAGTTCCACGTCTGCAGGGTGGGCGGGCCGGAGTCGTCGGTGCGCAGCTCGTTCATCTCGGTCACGATTCGATTGAGACCCTGTGCCGCCGAGGTCAATTCGGGTCCCTTACCGGCGGTGGCATCGGCGATGGCGCGCAGCACCCCCAGGGTGTGGTCGGTGCTGGGTCGGCCCACCGCGGCGACCAGCTCGCGCACCTTGGCCAGCGTGGTCTGGAACAGCTGGGTCGGCAGTGCGGTGTCCTGGCCGATGACGTCACCAGTCCGGATCGGCCGGCCCCCGCTGTCGTTGTCCACCAGTTGCACGGTGGACACCGCGAAGGCATTGCCGGGGATGATGCGGGCGGTCACGGTGCTGGCGATGTGGGCAACGTAATCGGGGCGGAGGTCGATGTTGACGATGTTGTCTCCACCGCCCAGCGCGGGCGTGACGGATCGCACCGCGCCGACCAGAACGCCGCGGTACTTGACGTCCGACTTCGGCGGCAGCCCGTCGCCCACGCTGGGCAGATGCGCGATGATCTGAACCCGGCGATCGAGCGATCCGGTGGACTTGGCGAACATCAGGTATCCGGCGATCGCGCATATCACCAGGAACACCACGCAGGTGAGAACCAGGGCGCGTTCGGAGGGCCCGCGGCCGTCGAGTTCGAACGGGTTCGGCATCAGCCGCCCAGCCTTCCGCCGGCGTCGACGCCCCAAAATGCCATCGTGAGCATCATGTTGGTGACGACCATCAGCGTGATGGACAACCGCATGGCGCGTCCGGCCGCGATGCCGACGCCCTGTGGGCCGCCGGAGGCGTAAAACCCGTAGTAGCACTGCACCGTGGACATGATTGCCACGAACACCGCCACCTTGATCACCGCGAAGAACATGTCGCGGCCTGAGAGCATCAGGGCGAAGTAATGCAGGTAGGTCCCGGAGGCCTGGCCGCTGGCCAGATAGACCACGAGCTGACACACCACGAAGTTCAGCGCCAGGCACACGACGAACAGCGGAATGACCGCCATCGCCGACGCCAGCACCCGGGTGGTCACCAGATAGGGGATCGGGCGGATGGCCACGGATTCCAGTGCGTCGATCTCCTCGGAGATCCGCATCGAGCCCAGTTGCGCGGTGAAACGGCAGCCGGCCTGGATCGCGAATGCCAGCGCGGCCATCATGGGCGCCAGCTCGCGCACGGTGGCCAGCGCGGTCAACAGCCCGGTCGCCGGTCCCAGCCCGAGCAGGTTCAGCGCGTTGTACCCCTCGATCGCCACCACCGCCCCGGCGGCCGCACCGACCACGAGCACCACCCCCGCGGTGCCGCCGCCGACCACGATCGAACCGTTGCCCCAGGTGACATCCGAAGACAGCCGCAGGAATTCGCGAGGGTACTTCTTGATCACGATCGGGATGCCGGCCAGGGTACGGAAGAAGAACGCGACGATGTGGCCGTTGCGGGCCATCTGGTACTCCGTGGTGCGCGCCGCGGTCGTCAGCGGGCGCAGGCCGAGAGGAACGTGTGTGGCGGCCACGTCAGAAACTCGTCTTCGGGAAGAGCACCAGATACATCTGGCTGATCAGCGTGTTGGTCAGCAGCAATAATAGAATCGATTGGACGACAGCGGCATTCACCGAGTTCGCCACGCCTGCGGGCCCGCCTCTGGTGTCGAGTCCCTTGTAACAGGCGATGACGGCGACGATGATGCCGAACACCATGGCCTTGATCAATGTGAGGACCAGGTCGTCGACCGTGGCGAACGACGAGAACGTCGTGGTGTAGCTGCCCGGGGTGCCGCCCTGCAGCATGACCGTGAACGCGTATCCGGCGAGAAATCCGATGAAGCAGGTGAACCCGGTCAGCGCCACCGAGACGATCACCGCAGCGGCAAGGCGGGGTACCACCAGCCGTTGGATCACCGAGATTCCCATGACCTCCATCGCGTCCGTCTCGTCGCGGATGGTCCGTGCACCGAGGTCGGCGCTCATCGCCGAGCCGACGGCGGCGGCCATCAGGATCGCCGCGACCAGTGGCGCTCCCTGCTTGATCACCGCCAGGCCGTTGGCCGCACCGGCCAAGGCCGTCGCTCCGAGTTGTCCTGCCAGCAAGCTGAATTGGACGGCCAGGGTGACGCTGATGGGCACCGCGATGAACAAGGTCGGCACCACGGCGGTGCGGGCCATGAAGACCGCCTGTTCGACGAACTCCCAGAACGGGAAGCGGCCCCGCACCAGATCGCCGAACAGGTACTGGACGGTGCGGACCGCCAATATGCACTGGCCGCCGACGGTGCGCAGCGAGGCGATCGGGTGCCGATCCAGGTACCCCCACCACCACCGCAGGACCTGATCGGTCGCTGCGGTATCCGCGGTCTCTGCGTCCGACGGCGCGTGTGGCACGGTCAGTGAGCCCGGAAGATGACGTTGAGTCGCTTGAGTCCGCGCAGCATGAAGCTGGGCTCGTACTCGTAGTCGTTATCGGCGGCGAGCTCGATCGAGCTGAATCGACAGGCGATGTCCTCCAAAGCGATTCGCGCCTGCAGCCGGGCCAGCGCGGCCCCCAGACAGGAATGGATACCCTGGCCGAATGCCAGGTGCGTCCTGGCATTCGGGCGGTCCGGGTTGAACTCCTCGCTGTCGTCGTACTGCGCCTCGTCCCGGTTGGCCGAACCGAACACCAGCACCACCAGTGAACCGGCCGGAATCGTGTAGTCACCTAGGCGCGCTTCGGCCTTGGTGATGCGGAACATCGACTGCACCGGGGTGAGGAAGCGCAGCGCCTCCTCGACGAGCAACTCGGAACGGGCCGCCGGATCTTCCTGCAGCCAGCGCCACCACTTGGGATTCAGCGCGAGCTGGTGGAGCGTGCCCGTCATCAGCTTGCGCGAGGTCTCGTTTCCGGCGATCAGGATCTGCTGGATGATGCTCAGCGCGGCGCCGGTGGTCAGCGGTTCGTCGTCGTTGGCGTTGGACGCCTGCACGAGACCGGTGATCAGGTCGTCCTGTGGATTGGTGCGGCGATCGGAGAGTTCGGCGGCGAAGAAACGCTGGTACTCGAGCAGGCTGCGAGCTTGCTCCAGTGCACCGGCCTCGTCGATCTCGGCGCCGATGGTCAACGCGAATTGGTCGGACCAGCGCCGGAAATCGTCGATGCGGTCGTCGGGAACGTTGAGTGCTTGGGCGATGATCCGCAGCGGCAACGGCGCGGCGAACTGTTCGACGATCTCCACCGGTTCGTCGGTCGGCAGCGTTTCGAGTAGTTCGCCGACGACAGAGCGGATGCCCGGTTCGCGCTGAGCGACGAAGCGCGGGGTGAACGCGCGGGCGACCATCCGGCGGTAGTAG
This sequence comes from Mycobacterium sp. DL440, assembly GCF_011745145.1. Classification (NCBI taxonomy): domain Bacteria; kingdom Bacillati; phylum Actinomycetota; class Actinomycetes; order Mycobacteriales; family Mycobacteriaceae; genus Mycobacterium; species Mycobacterium sp. DL440. Next base: position 410,525 of record NZ_CP050191.1, read on the forward strand.
TGGTGGTCGGGCGGGTCGGCGGTCAGCAGCGTCGGGATCATGTCCCAGCCCTGTCCCTTGAGCTCTTCGACCTCCTCGGCCACCGAGGGCGGCGGCGGCATCTGCGGCAGGCCGAACGCGGACGAGAACACCTCGTGGTTGGTCAGGGCCGCAGAAACCAGCTCCCGGGAGGTCACGAACCACATTCCCCGCTCGGCGACGAAGTGCACGGGTGCCTCCCGGCGCAGCGCCTGGTGCCAGGGGTGCGGCTCCTGCATCGTCTGTGGATTCAGCGGGTCGAACGATGTGATCGGGCAGGTGGCGGGCGGGCTGGTGATGTCGGTCAAGGCCGTCTCCAGGGTTGATGGGCGGGCTGCCCGGGGTTTGAATATATCCACTTGACTAATTGGTGGACCAATATAATAGTGAGATGGGTCATAGGCAAGGCCGAATGTGAGCACCCGGAAGGCGAGGGAAACGGTGCCGACAGCAGTGGTGACAGGAGCCGGCAAAGGTATCGGCCGGGCCATCTCGGAACGCCTCGCGGCAGACGGGATGGACGTGGTGGTGGTCGACATAGACCAGGCTGCCGCTGAAAAAGTGGCCGCTGCGGTCGGGGGTCGAGCGGTCGCGTGCGACGTCACCGATGAGCGGTCGGTGTCAGCGCTGGCGGACGCGGTAGGCCAGATCGGCGACATCGATGTACTGGTCAACAACGCCGGGATCTGGCGCTCACGAACCCTTGCCGAGAGCACCGTCGACGAGGTCGACGCCGTGCTGCGGGTCAACGTGCTCGGCAGTTGGCTGGTCACCCGCGCATTGCTCGACACCTTCGGGCCCGGTGGCGGCGCGATCGTCAACCTGACATCGGTACTGGCCGAGCTCGGCGGTGCCGGGCGCGGGATCTATCCGGCATCGAAAGCCGCGCTGGTCGCGCTGACCAAACAGATGGCAACGGAGTATGCCCCTCAGGGGATCCGGGTCAATGCCGTCGGCCCCGGCCTGGTCCTGACCGACGGCACGGCGCGCGAGTTCGCCGACTCGGGGTTGCGTTCGGCCATCGGTGAGTCGATGCCGCTGGGACGCCTCGGCGAACCGGCCGACATCGCGGCGGCGGTGGCCTTCCTGGCCTCGGCCCAGGCCGGCTACATCACCGGCCAGGTGCTCTACGTCGACGGGGGATGGGGCATCAACGGCTCGGCCTTCATCGGCACCGCCGTGCAGGAATACCTGGCGGGCCTGGCTGAAACACCCCTGAAGGCAACCCTGACAGAGGAGGCAGTGTGACCCGGGCAACCGAGAGAGCGGACAACGAGGTGGGCAGGCCGGGGGAGGCGCGATCGTCGGGACCGACGGTGCAGAGCCTGCTTTCCCACGACACCCGGGAAGTACCCGCACCGCTGTTGGAGGAGTCCTACGAGTTTCTCGGGTCGGCCGATATCGACAAGGATCGCTACTTCACCGCGGAGTTCCACCGGCTCGAGGTGGACCGGATGTGGAACAAGGTGTGGCAGTTCGCCTGCCGTGAGGAGGACATCCCCGAACCCGGGGACTACTACGTCTACGACCTGGCCGACATGTCGCTGATCGTGGTTCGCACCGCTGTCGGTGCGATCCGGGCTTTCCACAATTCCTGCCTGCACCGCGGTACCCGGCTGTGTGACGATGCCGGCCGGGTCAACCAGTTGCGCTGTCCCTTCCATGGTTTCACCTGGAGCCTGGAGGGCAACCTCACCGATGTGCCGGGCCGGTGGGACTTCCCGCATGTCGACGACGCGTCCTTTGCCCTGCCGGAGGCCCAGACCGCGACCTGGGCGGGGTTCGTCTTCGTCAACCCCGACCCCGCAGCGCCCCCGCTGTCGGACTATCTGGGCGATCTGGAAAAGCATTTCGCGCCCTTCAACCTGCAGGACCGGTTCAAGGCGATCCACGTCGCCAAGGTCGTCGACTGCAACTGGAAGGTCGGCATGGAGGCTTTCCTGGAGTCCTACCACGTCATCGCCACGCACCCTCAACTGCTGGAATACCTCGGGGACGCCAACACCCAGTACGACATCTACACCCGGTCCGACGGCCTACCCGGGTTCAACCGGATGATCACGCCGCAGGCGACCAGCAGCCCGCACCTGGAACCGCTGGAGCCCCAGGACGTGCTCGACGCCATGTTCCGGGACTTCTTCCCCGAGGGCGTCGGGGCGTTCGAGGTTCCGGACGGCCAGTCGGCGCGTCCCATCGTGGCCGCGGCGATGCGTGACAACCTCGCGCAGACCACCGGCGCCGACCTTTCCGGCACCAGCGACTCGGAGATCGTCGATGCGATCCAGTACTTCGTGTTCCCGAACATGGTGCCCTGGGCGGGCGTCGGTGCCCCGCTGACCTACCGGTTCCGGCCATATGGCAACGATCCCGATCGGTGCATTTTCGACATCATGATGCTGATTCCGTTGCCTGCGGGTGTGCCCAAACCCAAGACGGCGCCGCCACATTGGCTCGGGGCCGACGAGGACTACAGCGCCGCGCCCGAGCTGGGTGGGCTGTGCGCGGTGTTCAATCAGGATCTGTCGAATCTGCCCCGGGTGCAGCGCGGTCTGCGGTCGATGACCAAACCCGGTGTGACGCTGGCAAATTACCAGGAAGTCCGGATACGTCAGTTTCACCAGGATCTGGATCGGTACCTCGCCAGTGACGACTGAACTGCCGTTGAGCACCCCGCCGGCCACCGCGCTGCGCAATGATGTTCCGATGAGCGAGGTCACCAGCACCCGATCGGGACCGGGCCGGCCGGCGGGCACCGACAGCGTGGACACCCGGCAGCGGGTGCTCGACGCCGCATGCCAATGTTTCGCGCAGTACGGCTACGGACCGGCGACCAACAACCTGATCGCGGAGATGGCCGGGGTCACCGCCGGTTCGCTGCACTACCACTTCGGATCCAAGAGCAATCTGTTCGAGGCGGTCTGCGATTACGTGTACGGCAAGATCGTCGCCCGCTCAGTGGATGCGCTGGCCGGCCCGCACTCGGTGCGCGGCTTGTTGCGGGCGGTGCTTGCCGAATCGATGCGGATCAACCATGAGTCACCAGAGCTGGCCGGTTTCGTGGCCACCGCCCCCATCGACGCCCGGCGTCATCCAGAGTTGTCCGAGGCGTTCGCCAAGCAGGCCGAGGCAATGGGCAACACGCTGGCGCAGGCGGTGACTGCCGGGCAGCGCGCGGGCCTCATCGCCGAGGGGCTGGATGCGGTCGCCGTCGCGGGCATGATCAGTGCCATTGTCGACGGCTTCGCCCACGCCGCGGCCAACACCGACGTCACCGCGATGGACTCGATGAACGAGCTGTTCGGACGGTTGCTCCTCGAATCCGACGGTGTGCCGTAGTCGATGCTCACCACGCCCAGACCCGACTGCGCGGCAACGGTTGTCCGGCTGCGCCAAACCTTCGACAGTGGGAGAACTCTCGACCTGGACTGGCGCCGCGCCCAACTGCGCGCACTCGCCACGATGCTGACGGACAACGGCGATGCCATCGTGGACGCGGTCGCGGCAGACCTGCGCCGCCCGGCGTTCGAGACCTGGCTCGCCGAGATCGTCGCTACGGTGAACGAGGCTCGCTACGCGGCCAGGCACCTGGGCCGGTGGACCAGACGCAGGCACCGGCTGCTGGAGTGGACACAGCTACCGGGCCGGGCCTGGATCCAATACGAGCCCTACGGCACGGTCTTGATCATCGGCCCGTGGAACGTCCCGTTCCAACTCAGTCTGACGCCGGCGATCGGGGCGATCGCGGCGGGAAACACCGTGGTGGTCAAGCCATCCGAACTTGCACCGGCTTCCTCGCGGCTGATGGCCGAGCTGATACCGCGCTACCTCGACGCCGAGGCGGTGGCCGTGGTCGAGGGCGACGGCGCGGTCACCCAGGAGCTGATCGCGCAGGGGCTGGACCGGGTGCTGTTCACCGGTGGCACCGCGACCGGCCACAAGATCATGGCGGCCGCGGCCGACCATCTGACCCCGGTCACCCTGGAGTTGGGCGGTAAGAGCCCGGTGATCGTGGCCGACGACGCCGATGTCAAGACCGCCGCACGCCGGATCGCCTGGATCAAGTTGATGAATTCCGGTCAGATATGCATCGCACCCGATTACGTCCTGGTGCATGCGGCCGTGCGGGATCGGTTCGTCGAGGAGATCCGGGCGGCCATCGCGAATTTCCGGACCGGGGTGCCGACCGGGTTGCCGATCGTCAACGAACGTCAGTTCGCCCGCCTGGCGGGCGCGTTGGCCGCCACCGAGGGTGAGGTCGTCGTCGGTGGGGGCACCGATGCCGAGCGGCTGGAGATCGAGCCAACGGTTGTCGTCGAACCCCATCCGGATGAGCCGCTGATGACCGACGAGATCTTCGGCCCCGTCCTGCCGGTGCTGACCGTCGAATCGGTCCAGCAGGCGATCGAGTTCGTCCGACGGCGACCCAAACCCCTTGCCGCATATCTGTTCACCGCCTGCAAAGCGACCCGGGAGCGGGTCGTCCGGGAGGTTCCGGCGGGCGGGATGATGATCAACCAACTACTGCTGCAGGTGGCGACGGCGAAGATGCCGTTCGGTGGGGTCGGACCGTCGGGGATGGGCGCCTACCACGGCAGGTTCGGGTTCGAGGAGTTCAGCCACCGTAAATCGGTGCTGGCCAAGCCAACTCGCCCGGATCTGACGGCGATGTTCTATCCGCCCTACACGGACAAGAGAATGCGGCTGCTGCGGCGGTTGGCGTGAGCCAGACGATTTCGTAAGACAGATCGTGACGATGGAGAATCCATGGATACCAGCCTTCTTCGGGACAGCCCTTTTCTGACCGGCCATCACCAGCCCAATCGCATGGAGGTTGACGCCCCGGATCTGGTGGTCCGCGGTGAGCTGCCGCAGGACCTGGCCGGAGTGTTCTACCGCAACGGTGCCGAGCCGCTGTACCCGCCGACCGACGAGGACTATCACTGGTTCGACGGTGACGGCATGGTCTACGCGTTCTTCCTCGAGAACGGCCGGGTGTCCATGCGCAACCGTTGGGTGCGCACCGACAAGTTCCTGCTGGAGCAGGGGGAGGGCCGCCGGTTGTTCGGCGTGCTGGGCAATCCGATGACCACGGATCCGAAGACCTTGGGCACCCGCTACAACACCGCCAACACCAACGTCATCATCCACGGTGGCAGGCTGCTGGCCCTGATGGAGGGCGCACCGCCGGTGGCCCTGGATCCCCGCACGCTCGACACCCTGGGCGAGGAGACCTATGGCGGCCTCATCACCACGACGTTCTCGGCGCACCCCAAGGTCGACCACGCCACCGGCGAGCTGATCAACATCGGCAATGCGGTGCACGGCCTGGGCGGGGACGCGGTGATCCGTTACGACGTCATCGATTTCGATGGCGTTCCGGTGGTCACGGAGCTGATTCCGGTACCGCACATGACGATGCTGCACACCTTCTTCGTCACCGAGAACTGGGTGGTGTTCCCCGTCATGCCGCTCGAGCTGAGCCTTCAGCGGGCCATGCGCGGCGGACCGATGACGGCCTGGGTGCCCGGCCGGCCGAGCAAGCTCGGACTGATGCCCCGGCGCGGGACCGCTGCCGACGTGCGCTGGATCGAGGTGGAGTCGCGGCACATGCTGCACGAGGCCAACGTGTGGGAGAACGAACAGGGCCACATCGTCGCTGATGTGGCTGCCGCGGAGGGCACTGCACTGTTTCCCGACGTTGACGGCAACCGCGCCAGCCACGCGGATACCCAGCAGAGCTTGCGGCGCTGGACGATCGACCCGCATGCGACGTCGGACACCCTCAACGAAGAGATCATCAACGACCGTGACATCCAGTTTCCGCGACCCGACGACCGCTTGATGGCACAGCCCAGCCGGTATGCGTTCGCCAACAGCAATCTGAAATCACGCGATGGCCGGGTCGACGGCATGGATTCGGCATTGCGCGTCGACACCGTGACCGGGGCCGAGGATCTCTATCACTTCGGTGCCGGGGCTGCCGCCGGCGAACTCATCTTCGCTCCCCGGGTCGGCAGCACCAACGAACTCGATGGTTACGCACTGACATTGGTGCATCGGGACGGCGCTAGGGAAAGCGAACTGGTGGTTTTCGACGCGGCTGACATCGCCGGCGGTCCGATTGCCAGTGCCGTCATTCCGTTCGGTGTGCCCAGTGGATTCCACTGCAGCTACTACAGCGTGGACAGCCCGCTGTACCGGCAGGCGTTCCTTCGACGTTGACTCTGCGGTGAGGGCGCGGGCTTCTCGTGCTTGTGCGCCCTGCACGCAGAGTCAGTGAGCGCGGGCCCACCCCGGGAGTCGAAAACCGCCGTTGACATGGCGAAGTGATCTCTGTTACTAATTAATTATCTGACCGACCAATAGATGGGAAGCTGATGACGCCAGGGACGGCCGAGCTGGTGCAGATCTTCACCACCGCCACGCGGATCAAGGTGTGCGACGAGAAATTCCGGTCTCTGATCCTGACCGGGCAGGTCAGCGCCCAGTATTACTCACCGCGCGGGCAGGAGATCGTGTCCTCGTCGATCGGCGCGCTGCTGCGTCCGGACGATTATCTGGTCACCACCTATCGCGGCCTGCACGACCAGCTCGCCAAGGGTGTGCCGATGCGGGAGTTGTGGGCCGAGTTCTTCGGCAAGGCCACCGGCACCTGCAAGGGCAAGGGCGGCCCGATGCACATCACCCACCCCGAGTCCGGACTGATGGTCACGACGGGAATCGTCGGCAGCGGCCTGCCGATCGCCAACGGCCTGGCTCTGGCCTCCCAACTGCAGGGCGGCGACCGGGTCACCGTCGTCAACTTCGGTGATGGCGCCACCAACATCGGGGCATTCCACGAGGCCTGCAACCTGGCGTCGCTGTGGAAGCTGCCGGTGGTGTTCTGTTGCCACAACAACCGATACGCCGAGCACACCTCTTTCGAGGGCGGCACCAGCGTGGACCGGGTGGCCGACCGGGCGGCGTCCTACAAGATGCCCGGTGTGCGGGTCGACGGCAACGACCCGGTGGAGATGTACGGCGCGGCACGCACCGCGATCGACCGGGCCCGGGCCGGCGAAGGCCCAACACTGCTGGAAGCCATGACCTTCCGGTTCTACGGCCATCAGATGTCGGATCAGAACGAGTACATGAAGCCCGGCGAGCTCGACGCCGGACGCGCCGCCGACCCGGTGCTTCGGTTGCGGGCCAAGCTGATCGAAGTTCGGGTGCTCACCGAGGACGAAATCACCACCATCGAGGCGCAGGCAAAGGCCGAAGTGCAGGATGCATTCGAGTTCGCCGAATCCAGCCCGGTTCCCGAGCTTTCCGAGCTCCTGACCGACGTCTACCAAGGGGTGTGAGGCCATGACCACTGAAACCGCAGAGACCGCCGAAACAGTGGAAGCGGTTCCGATGCTCGGCTTTCAGGCCCTCGGGAGCGCGCTCGACGACGCACTGTCCCGTGACCCGTCGGTGATCCTGTTGGGCGAGGACATCGCCGACCCCAGCGGCGGGGTGTTCAAGGTGTCCGCCGGGCTGTCCACGAAGTACGGCACCGAACGGGTGCGCGCGACGCCGATCAGCGAGCAGGCCATCGTCGGCGCCGCGGTGGGCGCCGCCATCGCCGGTATGAAGCCGGTCGCCGAGATCATGCTGATGGACTTCCTGGCCGTGTGCCTCGACCAGGTGTCCAACCACGCCGCCAAGCTGCGCTACATGTCCGGTGGGCAGACCACGGTGCCGTTGACGATCCGTTGTGCCGCCGGCGCCGGAATGCAGTTCGGGGCACAGCATTCCGAGATGCTGGAGGCCTGGCTCACCCACATTCCGGGCCTGAAGGTCGTGGTGCCGAGCAACCCCGCTGACGCCAAGGGGTTGCTCACCGCGGCGATCTTCGACCCCGACCCGGTGGTGGTGGTCGAGCAGAGCCTGCTGTATTTCGCTCCACCGCAGCCGGTTCCGGTCGGCCATCATGTGGTTCCGCTGGGCTCCGCGGCGACGGTGCGACCGGGCAGCGACGTCACGTTGATCAGCTACGGCAGGCAGGTGCACACCGCTCTGGCCGCCGCCGAGCAACTCGCGCAGGAGTCGATCGACGCCGAGGTGATCGACCTGCGATCCCTGGTGCCACTGGACGAGAGCAGGATCCTGGAATCCGTCGCCCGCACCAAACACGCCGTGGTGATCCACGAGGCGGTGCGGCGGGGCGGATTCGGTGCCGAGCTGGCCGCGCTGATCACCGAGAACCTGTTCGACGAGCTCGGTGCTCCCGTGCAGCGGGTGGCCGGCGCCGACACCCCGATACCCTTCGCGAAGGTCCTGGAGGACGCCTTCGTGCCGGGACAGGACGCCATCGTCGAGGCGGCCAAGCTTGCGGTATCCCGGTCGCGGGCCACCGCCGGGTCACGCGGCTAACCTCCGTGGTCCATGCGATCGGGCAGTACGCTCGTCAGGATCCAGGGGCGGTCGCGCTCACCGACGGCACCACCGCGTGGACGTGGCCGCAGCTCGATGAGCGCCTGAACCAGACCGTGAATTGGCTGCTGGCGCAGCAGTTCCCGCCGGGCGCTCGGGTGGCGGTGATGGGTGCCAACAGTGTGCACATCGTGCTGGCACACCTGGCCACCACCTACGCCGGGTTGTCGGCGGTGCCGGTGAACGACCACCTGACCGCAGATGAGGTCGGCTACATCCTGCGTGACGCCGCCGTACATACGGTGCTGTGCAGCGCAGACGTGGCCACCACCGTGCGCGCGGCGGACCCCGACGTACAAGTGGTGGCCTGGGGCGACCTCGAGGTCGTGACGGCGCAGTATTCCGACAGCGAGCCGCCCGCTGACATTGCGCCGGTCAAGCCGCTGTACTACACCTCGGGCACCACCGGCCACCCCAAGGGGGTCGAGCTACCGGATCAGATGTTTCCCGGCGGCGCTTCGATGGTCGAATACGTTCAGCGCGTGATTGACTCACCCATTCGCACGCCGGGCAGGCAAATGGTGATAGCTCCCATGCACCACACCGGGCCCATGGCAGGTGTGCGCGGGATCGTGGCGGGGCAACCACTGGTCATCCTGCCGAAGTTCGACGCCGAGCGGGTGCTCGCCACCATCGACCGCGAGCGCATCGAGGCCACCATGATGGTGCCGACACACTTCTCCCGCCTGCTACACCTGCCTGCCGACGTCCGAAACCGCTACGACGTCAGCAGTGTGAAGAGCATCGTGCACACCGGTGCGCCCTGTCCGATCGAGGTGAAGCGGGCCATGATCGACTGGTTCGGCCCGATTCTGGTCGAGGCGTACGGCTCCACCGAGGCCGGGACGGTGACCCTGATCAACTCGGTCGACTGGCTGGAACACCCAGGGTCGGTGGGGCGGGCCATGCCGGGGTACGAACTCAGCGTCCGCACCGAGCAGGGCGAGGTGCTGCCCAGTGGCGCAGCGGGATTGGTCTGTGTGCGATCCAGCGTAGGGCACCGTCCCAGTTATCACGGCGATCCGGAGAAGACCCGGCGCAGCTATGTGGCCGATGGGGTGTTCGCGCTCGGTGAGATCGGCTATCTCGACGACGACGGCTACCTGTACCTCACCGACCGCGCCTCGGACCTGGTCGTCAGCGGAGGCGTCAACGTGTACCCGGCCGAGTCGGAGGCGGTGCTGCGCCGGCATCCCGCCGTGGCCGACGTCGCTGTGATCGGCATCCCGCACGACGACCTCGGCGAACAGTTGTGTGCCCTGGTGGTGACCACCGATCCTGGTGCCGAACCCGCCGAACTGGTCGCATGGACGCGAGATCGCATGGCTCACTACAAGTGTCCGAATCTGGTCGAGATCGTCGACTTCGATCTGCGTTCGGTGATGGGGAAATTGAACAAGCGGCAACTGCGGGACCGCTATCTGGCCCGGCCCGCTGCCGGCACGACGTCGGCCGGGAGGCCCTGATGGACACTGTCGAACTGACCCGTGACGCCGAATCGCCGGCGTTCTCGTTCACCGAGGAACATGCTGCGCTGCGCGGCGTGCTCGGCGACCTCTTCGCCGACGCCGGCGAGACCGGTTGGCGCAGACTGCTGTCCGATGTCGGGGCCGACGAGATCGTCTTCGACACCGCGGACGCCACAGAGTCGACGGCGACGGCCGTCGACTTGGCGATTCTCGCCGAACAGGCCGGCGCAGCGCTCTTCGGCGGCCCGCTGTCGCCCAGCGTGGCCGCCGGCGTGCTGGCCGCGAGCGTCGGGGACCCGGCGCTGGTGGCCCCGCTGCGCGACGGGACGCGAACGATCGCCGCTGCCACGGACGCCCGGCTGACCACGAACCCGTCCGGTGGAATCGACGCGAGCGTGGCGCCGGTGTGGAATGCGCCCGGAGCCGACGCGGTGGTGGTCTCCGGAACTTTCGAGGGCGCGCCCGCGGTGGCTGTGCTGGACGGTGTCGCCGGGGCGATCGAAGAGCTGTCCGGCCTCGATCTGTCCCGGCCGTTGGGGAGACTGACGGTCAAGGGAGCCCAGCCGGCTGTTCTGCTCTGCGGCGAAGAGGCCGCCCCGGTGTGTATCGAGATGGCGCGGCGGGCCGGCCTGGTGACCTCTGCCGAATTGCTCGGAGTGGCTCAACACGCATTGGATGCGACCGTCGAATACGTCGAGAAGCGAGTGCAATTCGGCCGCACCATCGGTTCCTTCCAGGCGGTCAAGCATCGGTTGGTGGATCTCTTGGCGGCAGTGGAACTCACCCGCTCGGCCGTCTACGGTGCGGCCTGGCGGCTCAGCGGTGAGCCGCGGCTGAACACGGACATCGACCTGGCTGTGGCGGCGCTGCTGTCCCGGCAGACGGCACTCGCGGTCACCAAGGCCGCCGTCCAGCTGCACGGTGGCATCGCCATCACCTGGGAATACTGGGCACACCGCTACCTGCGGCGAGCCAATTCGGTTGTCGCGCTGACCGGTTCGCCCAGTGTGTACCGGCAGCTGCTGGCCGACCTGATCGATCGACGGGATGCTGACAGTGTCTGAGCAACTGCACGACGGTGAGCTGCGCGACGAGGTCGAACGCTGGGTGGTCGACAACTTTTCCGGCGCAGGCGAAACCTGGTACGCCGCACTCGGGGACCGCGGCTACACCGTGCCGCACTGGCCGCGAGAACACGGCGGTCTCGGCTACACCGAGCCGCAGGCCGCGGTGGTGCGGTCGGTGCTGGCCGACCACGGTGCCGGGCTGCCGGACCACTACTTCGTGCCGTTGATGCTGATCGGCCCGGCCATCATGGACTGGGGCACCCCGGAACAGCAGCGGAAGTACCTGCCCGGCATCGTGGCCGGTGCGGACATGTGGTGTCAGCTGTTCAGCGAACCCGGGGCGGGATCGGACCTGGCGAGCCTGGCCACGCGTGCGGTGCCCGAGGGCAATTCGTGGCGGATCAACGGACAGAAGGTGTGGAGTTCGTTCGCCACCGAATCCCGCTACGGGATGCTGCTGGCCCGCACTGACCCGGATCAGCCGAAGAACGCCGGTATCACTTGCTTCCTGGTCGATATGGCCTCGCCCGGCGTGACTGTGCGGCCGCTGCGCCAGCTCACCGGCGACGAGCACTTCTGCGAGGTGTTCCTCGAGGACCTGGAGTTGGGCGCCGAGACGGTGCTCGGCAAGGTCAACGACGGCTGGCGCGTCGCCATGACGACCCTGAACGCCGAACGATCCGGCCTTTCAGAAACCTCCAGCGCCAGTGGCATCCCGTTGGCGCCGGTGCTCGAGTTGGCGCGGCGCACCGGACGTTGGAACGATCCCGTGGTTCGAGATCGGCTGGTCGATCTGTTCGCGAAAGAACATGCGCTGGCGCTGACCAATCTGCGTTCGGTCGCTGAGTCCCGCACTCCCGGAGGCTCTCCGACAGGGTCGATCACCAAACTCGTGCTGTCTGAGTTATCCCAGGAGATCAGCGAACTCGGTTTCGAGCTGGGCGGAGCCGAAGCGGCCTACTGGGATGGCGCGATGCCCGCGGAGACGCACGATCTCCTCGACAGCCGCCGGTTCACCATCGCCGGCGGGACGTCCGAGGTGCAGCGCAACATCGTCGGCGAACGCGTGCTGGGCCTGGAACGCGAGATCGATCCGGGGCGGGGCAAGCCTTGGCGCGAACTGCGGCGCGGCTGACGTGCCGACCGTCACCGTCCGGCCGTCGGGGATCACCTTCGAGGCGGCCCAGGGGCAGACGGTGATGGCTGCCGCGGTGGCGGCGGGGCTTCGCTGGCCGACGGTGTGCGGCGGAAATGGCGATTGCCTGGTCTGCCACGTCGGCGTGCTCGAGGGAGCGCAGCACCTGGCGAAGCCGACGGTGACCGAGACGGAGGCGGTTCGCCACCTCACCGGGGATCGGGGTGGACGCGGCGAGCACGTGCGGTTGGCCTGCCAGGCCGGGGTGCTGGGAGACGTGGTTGTCGAGAAACGTGGAGTGCGCAAACGGCGCATCGCAACCGAACAGTCAGTAGAACAGGAGGAGTCGGGTGGCTGAGATCATCGATCCCGAGATCATGGAGATCCACGATGGCCGGCTCAGGCTGGTCGGCGGCCGCTGCGGTACCTGCGGAGAGATCGAGTTTCCGCGCAGGGAGTCATGCCGCGACTGCGGTGGCGTCGACATCGCTGCGATGACGCTGGCCGATCACGGGGTGCTCTGGACCTGGACTGTGCAGCGGTTCCCACCGCCGAGCCCGCCGTACTTCGGCGCCGCAGACGATTTCGAGCCGTTCGGGGTGGGGTATGTGGAACTTCCCGGAGAGGTCATCGTGGAGGCGCGGCTGACCGAATCGGATCCGAACCGGTTGCGGATCGGCCTCCCGATGGTGCTCACCAGCATCGACGTCAGCACCGAAACCGGGCAAACAGCCCAGACTTTCGCGTTTGCACCGGTTGCACAGGAAGGGGAGCGGTCATGAACTCCGTGGCGATCATCGGCGTCGGGTGCCGTCCGTTCGGGCGTTATCAGAACGCCTCGGTGCGCAGAGAGGCCGTGACGGCCGTGCGGCAGGCGCTGGCAGACGCATCGGTGACCTGGCCGCAGATCGAGTACGCCGTGGGCGGCAGCATGTCGGCCGGGTCGGCCGACACCCTGGTGTCCGATCTGGGGTTGACGGGTGTGCCATTCGTCAACGTGTTCAACGGCTGTGCCACGGGCAGCAGTTCGCTGATCTCGGCAGAGCACACCATCGAGGCCGGCGCGGCGGATCTCGCGCTGGTGGTCGGCTTTGACTCGCACCCTCGGGGAGCCTTCGCGATCGATCCCGCCGCCATGGGGCTCGGCGAGTGGTACGGCCCGTCGGGCCTGGCACTGACCTCTCAGTTCTTCGCCCTGAAGATCCAGCGTTATCTGCACGAGTTCGGTCTGCCGGAACGGCTGCTGGCCAAGGTGGCGGCCAAGGCATCCCGCAATGGTTCGCTCAACCCCAATGCCTGGCGGCGCAAGCCGCTGTCGGAGGCCGACGTGGAAGCGTCGATGATGCTGTCAGATCCATTGCGTCAGTACATGCTGTGCTCGCCGGGTGACGGCGCGACCGCGATCGTGTTGTGCAATGCGGACAAGGCCAGGAAGTTCAGCCCGCACCCGGTGTACGTCGCGTCGTCGGCAGTGCGGACGCGCCGTCCCGGCTCGTTCGAGGTGCTCAGTCCGTCGCTGTCGGTTCGCCGCGGGGACAGCCCGACCGTGGACGCCGCCACGGCGGCATTCGACATGGCCGGCATCGGGCCGGCCGACGTGGACCTGGCCCAGCTGCAGGACACCGATGCGGGCGCCGAGATCATCCACCTGGCCGAGACCGGGCTGTGCGCCGACGGTGAGCAGACCGAGCTGATCGACTCCGGCGCAACCGAACTCACCGGTCGGTTGCCGATCAACACGGACGGTGGATGTCTGGCCAATGGGGAACCGATCGGCGCATCGGGCCTTCGGCAGATTCATGAGAACGTGCTGCAACTGCGTGGCACCGCCGGCGACCGTCAGGTGGGCGGACAGCCCAAGGTGGCCCTGTCCCACGTCTACGGTGCGCCAGGGCTCAGTGGCTGCACGATTCTCACCAGATAGGCGCTGGCCCCCGTGCCCTGCCCCGGCGCTGTACATCCCCGCTGACACATCCCGAAAGGCCTGACCACGATGGAAATCAAGATGCCCAAACTCGATGTCACGATGACCGAGGGCGTGTTCATGGGCTGGCTCGTCCCCGATGGTGCGACCGTGGCGGAGGGTGAGGACCTCTACACCGTGGGGACCGACAAGGTGGAGACCGACATTCCCGCGCCGTGTACGGGCACCCTGCGCTGCGGCGACATCGTGTTCCAAGCGGCCTACCCCGTGGGCGCCACGCTCGGCTCGCTCGACCCTATCGGGTGAGCGAGACGAGCTCCTCGCAGAACTTCACGGTCTCGGCGGTGTCGGTGGCCAACGGATGCACGAGCATCGTGGTCACACCGGCCTCGGCATATGCGGCCAGGCGTTCCTTGACGAATCCCTTCGGCCCGACCAGCGACACGTTGCGCACCAGATCGTCGGGCACCGCCGCGATGGCCTCGGCCTTCTTGCCGGCCAGGAAGAGGTCCTGGATGTGATCGGCGACCTCACCGTAGCCGTACCGGGTGGCCAGCTTGTGATAAAAGTTCTGCCCGCGGGCGCCCATGCCGCCGATGTACAGCGCCAGTTGGGGTTTCGCCCAGGCGAGCCGGTCGTCGACGTCGTCACCGATGGCCAGGCTGGCGCTGACCATGACGTCCAGCGCCCCCAGCGCCGGGTCGCGCTTGGCGGTCCCGGCGCGAAGGGCGTCGCCCCACACGTCGTCGGCCTTCTCCGGGAGGTAGAACACCGGCTGCCAGCCCTCGGCGATCTCGGCCGTCAGCTCGACGTTTTTCGGTCCCAGCGCGGCGATCGTGATCGGAATGCGCTCACGCACAGGGTGATTGATCAGGTGCAGCGATTTGCCCAGGCCGGTGCCGCGGTCGGCGGGCAGGGGCAGCTGGTAGTACTTGCCGTCGTAGTCGAGGTTCTCGCGACGCCACACCTTGCGGCAGATCTCGACCACCTCGCGGGTGCGGCCCAGCGGCGCGTCGAACGGCACTCCGTGGAAGCCCTCCATCACCTGGGGGCCGGAGGTGCCGATGCCGAGGCGGAACCGCCCGTCGGACACGTAGTCCACCCCGGCCGCGCTCATTGCCATCAGGGCCGGCGTGCGGGTGTAGATGGGAACCACGCCGGTGCCGAGCTCCATGGTGGAGGTCTTGGCGGCCAGATAGCCCAGCTGGCTGATCGCGTCATAGGAGTACGCCTCGGCGACCAGGGCGATGTCGACGCCCACCTTCTCCAGTTCGACGACTTGGTCGGCTGCTTCTTTGAAGCCGCCGGCATAACTCAGGAAGATTCCCGTCCGCATGAAGGAGTTATATCACCATCAACCGGTTGGTTGGGAATGTGGGAGCCGTCGATTGAGTGCGCAGGCTGTTGAGGCGCAGCGAAGATTGACAATCGGGCAGGCTGTTTAACTACGCGCTGTAATTGGCACGCGAAAGCGAGTAAAGTGATCTAAGTCACATTCTGTGTCGGGCGTGGGGCGTTGTGTATGTATTCCGCCAGCTCCGGTAACCCTGACGGCCGAGACCGCGAGGCGGCGATCCGTCGTCATTCCGCCGGGCCGGGGTCCTTGGCGACCGTCCAAGCGCTGAAGGTCGACTTTACAATGAACGAGTATATTGTAACGGCGTTGGTTCGATGTGCCGCTCGACGGCAATGCGGTATGCCGCTCCGGCGCTTCAGCGTTCGGGCTATGGGCCAGGAGTGAAGCATGTTTCGACGGGTCGTGTCATCGCTGTGGCCACGGCGATCCAACCTTGATGAGCGCAACCGGAAGGCTTGAACAATGCCACAATTGGCGGTGGTGACCGGCGGGGCCGGCGGAATGGGACTGGCGACGGCGCGCATCCTGGGCAAGGATATGACCGTACTGATAAGCGACGTCAGTCATGATCGGCTGGAGTCTGCGCGACGTGAGCTCAGCGATGCGGGAATCGATTGCGCCGCTACGGTCTGCGATATCACGGACAGTAGATCGGTGCGCCAACTTGCTGAATACGCTCAGCGACTGGGAACGGTGACTTCCGTCGTGCATACTGCGGGATTGAGCCCGAGCATGGCGGCGGCAGAAGCTATCTTGCGGGTCAACGCGGTTGGCACCGTACTGGTCAACACCGCTTTTCATGGCATTGCCACCGAAGGTATGGCGCTGGTCAACGTGGCCTCTGTGGCCGGACACCAGCTTCCTGGCGTCGTTGCGCCAAAACGCATGTACCGGCGGGCATTGAGTGATGTCGAGCGGTTTTCCGCGGGCTTGGTGAAGATGTGCAACCTCGTCCCATTTGCGCTGCGCCCGCAGATCGCGTACATGCTGAGCAAGAACTTTGTCATCTGGTACAGCAAGGCCATGGCCGGGCGATTCGGAAGCAAGGGCGCCCGCGTCGTGTCCGTCTCGCCGGGATCATTCGAGACCCCGATGGGGCAGCTGGAAAAGGACGCCGGCGCCGGAGCCCTGGCTGAGCTCGGCGCGTTGAAACGATTCGGCCATCCATCAGAGATCGCCGCACTCCTTGCCTTCTGTGCGAGCAGCGGGCCCGGGTATCTCACCGGCACCGATATTCTGTGTGACGGCGGAGTTATGGCGGCGATGACCCCACTCAAGATGCTCCAACTCGCTCGATCGCAGTAAGGGCCGTCCGTCGGTCATTGGCTATCAGATCGGCGGTGCCGAAGTCGGATGTTCGATCTGGAACCGCGCACCGGTCCGCGGGTATTTGCTGAGAACGTGATGAGAGTCGCGGTGGCTCGGCATGCCGCGTGCACGAAACGACTCCGACGTCCGCTTTGGGATCAACTCCGGTCAGCGGTGGAGGTTGCCACGGAACCAGTTGTCATCCTGGACTTGGGTCCTAGGAAGGTATTGACTTTCCGGCGCGATCGGGCCTGTTTGCGCAAGCAGCTGAACGGTTTTCAGGGCGTGATCCGAACTGTTCCGAATCGCCGTGGCGAGTCGTTGGAGGGCGCGCGGCCGTCAATCGCGGGTTCTTCAGGTCGGACGGACAGGGGCCGCGTGCGGAGAACGACTTTACAAATCTGCCTCTAAGTGTCACGCTGGGTGGGTAGGCGATCCTGTCCTCTCGTGGAATCGCGCATTTGCCCACACTCCCAACCGAGGTGAACGATGTCGGTGCTCAGCTCATTCGAAGGCCGCACCATGGTGGTCTCCGGCGGCAGCCGGGGAATAGGTCTGGCGATCGGCCTTGGTGCCGCACGGCTGGGTGCGAACGTCGTTCTACTGGCCAAAACCAGTGACCCGCATCCACGTCTACCCGGAACCGTGCATACGGCGGCGCTGCAGGTTGAGGAGGCGGGCGGCCAGGCCCTCGCTGTGGTGGGCGATGTGCGCAGGGAGGACGATGTGCAACGCGCGGTCGATGCGGCAGTCGACAGGTTCGGCGGAATCGACATCTGCGTGAACAACGCGAGCGCCATAAGCACGGAACGCACAGAGGAACTGTCCGCCAAGAAGTTCGACCTCATGCAGCAGATCAATATCCGAGGGACATTCCTGCTGACGAAGGCGTGCCTGCCGCACCTGCAGCAGTCGCCGAATGCCCATGTCCTCACGATTGCTCCACCGCTGAACATGAATCCGTACTGGCTGGGTGTGCATCCGTCGTACACATTGTCCAAATACGGGATGACTCTGCTGTCGATGGGGTGGTCAGCCGAATATGCCGGGGCGGGAATCGCTTTCAACTGCCTCTGGCCCGAGACGTACATCGCGACAGCAGCAGTGGCTAACTCTGCCGACGGGCAGGCGATGCTGGCTTCCAGCCGCAGTCCTCAGATCATGGCTGATGCGGCGGTCATCGTGTTGTCACAGATGGCGACTGGCGAGACCGGCCGTTGCTACCTGGACAACGAAGTGCTCGCCGGGGCCGGGGTCAGCGATCTGTCGGTATATGGCGGCGGTTCCGCTCCAATCATGGACATCTTTGTCGACAACGCCGATTCCGAGGAAAAGGTGGCACCCGCATGGCAGTAGGAGCGTTGAGCACGCCGTCGCGCACGAGAGGTCGACGAACGAACGCCCAGATGGAGTCGGTTGTGGTCTCGCGTTATGAGCTGATCGTGCTGGGGACCTCCGCTACGGACGTCGTCTGTTCGGTAGGTGGCCGGATCGCCGACCGGGCCATGTCGGGATGGGACGTGACGGTGTTCCTACCGAATGTCAGTGATGACTGTCCCATTCGAATCCTCGGCGCCAAGGTCTTGCCGCTGGACAAACTTGCGACGGCGGCTTCTGCGCAAGGACCGACCGCGATCGCAATGGCCTACGAATTGGTGTCAACAGATCGTCGTGCGCAACGCTACCTAACCGGTCGCTTCGTCAAACCTCCAAAGGAGGTGACGCTTTGGGGTTCGCTTCCCTCGTCCGCTGCCAACGACTGGGTGACCGCGCGACACGTTGCCAGCATGTCCGGTCGCGCTTTCAAAGCCCACGCCATGGCGGCCGCTTCGACCACGACGGTCTCGCGGTCCGAGTCCGAGGTGCTGCATTCGCCGGCGAGTAGTTCACCTGGGGGCCGCCGCGCCTGCCTGCGCGCGATACCGGCCACCCTGATTCCGAACGAGCCGCCGGTGTCTCGTCCGCTTCGATCAACGTAAACCGACCGACCTCACAAACGAGCGTGGATACATGACGACGTCCTTTACCGTCAGCGCAGTGGTAGATGCCGTGGCATCAGCCATCCCAGACCGCGAATACCTGATCCAGGGTTCGCACCGATTCACCTACCGCGATACCGCGGAGCGATCGCGTCGACTGGCGGGCTATCTGCACTCGCGTGGGCTCGGCTGTCATACCGAACGCTGCGAATTGGCGAATCACCAAGTCGGTCAGGACCTGCTCGGCATCTATGCCTATAACGGAAACGAATACGTCGAAGCGATGTTGGCGGCTTTCCGTGCTCGGGTGGCACCGTTCAATGTCAATTACCGGTACGTCAGCGACGAGTTGCGCTACCTGCTGACTGACTCGGGAGCAACCGCGCTGGTATACCACTCGGCATTCGCACCCGCACTGGCAGGCTTGTTACCTGACCTGCCCCAGCTGAGGATACTGATCCAGATTGCTGACGACTCCGGTAACGAACTGCTCCCTGGTGCCGTCGACTACGAGACGATCGTCGCCGAAGCCTCCCCGGTTGCCGTGGTGGATACCGATGTGACGCCCGACGACCTCTACGTCCTTTACACCGGAGGTACGACCGGCCACCCCAAGGGGGTTCTGTGGCGTCAGCACGACATCTTCGTTTCGGCGTTCGGCGGCCGGAACTTCCTCACCGGGGAAATCGCACAATCGTGTGAACAACTCGCTGAAGCGGCCGCTGCGAACCCGGGCACCAAGATGCTGGTCCTCCCTCCGCTGATGCACGGCGCCGCGCAGTGGTCTGCGATGACGGCGTTCACGACCGGGCAGACGGTGGTATTCCCCACTTCGGTGCAGAGCATGGACGCAGACGAAGTCGTGCGACTCATCGAGGAGGAAATGGTCCTGTCGGTCACCGCGGTTGGTGATGCGATGGCGCGGCCCTTCCTGGATGCCGTCGGTAGATCCGATGCTGATCTGTCGAGCCTGGCTGTCTGGGCCAACGGTGGCGCCGCATTGACGCCTGCGGTCAAGCAGCGGCTACTCGCGCGCTGGCCGAGTCTGTTGGTGGTGGACGGAGTTGGATCGTCGGAAACTGGTCAGCAGATGAAACAGCTGACCACGGTAGATACCCAGGCTTCCAATACGTTTCAGCCGGGCCCGGACACCTGCGTGGTTGCTGAGGACCTCACCTCGTTACTCGAGCCCGGCCATGACTGCAACGGCTGGTTGGCGCAACGGGGTTGCGTGCCGCTCGGATACAAGGACGACGCGGTCAAATCCGCTGCCTCATTCCCGGTGATCGCCGGCGTCCGTTATTCGACCCCTGGTGATCGCGCGCGACTGCTCGCCGAAGGAACGATCGAACTACTTGGACGCGACTCGGTAACCATCAACTCCGGCGGAGAGAAGATCTTCGCCGAAGAAGTCGAAGCCGCGATAGCTTCGCACTCAGCTGTCCAAGACGTTGTTGTCGCGGGCCGACCTAGCTCGCAGTGGGGCCAGGCGGTCGTGGCCATCGTGTCAACGGTTGCAGGCAGCGCAGTGACAGCATCCGAGCTCATCGACCACGCTGGACGATCGATTGCCCGCTACAAGTTGCCGAAGGCGGTGGTCTTCTGTAATACGGTCGAGCGCAGCCCCTCAGGCAAGCCGGACTATCGATGGGCCCGCGAGCAGGCGCAGGCGGTCCCCGCCTCCTGAATGACGGCAGAGATTTTGTGCCGGGTGCCAGGATGTTTCCCCGGGGACAAGCGCCACTTTACAGAATGCGGCGAAACTGTCACGCTGTCTACTGGTCGCGTTGTCGGTCAAAAGTTGAGAAATGTCCGATCTGAGATTCGCGCCGGCGTGGGCTGGCCGCTACTCTCCAAGCCTCGAAGGTGTGTGATGGCACGACCGCCGCTGGTGTTCGATCCGTTCTCTGAGGATTACTTCAACGATCCGTATCCGACGTATGCGCGCATGCGCGACGAGGCCCCGGTTTACTACAGTGACCAGTACGACTTCTACGCGCTGAGTCGCCATGAAGACGTCGCGCGAGCATTCAAAGACTTCGAGACGTATTCCTCTGCTCGGGGAGTGACCCTGGAAGAAATCCAGTCCGGAACGCACTCCCACAACCAATCCATCATCTGGATGGATCCTCCCGAGCACCGCAGGATGCGCAGTTTGGTCAACAAGGTCTTCACGCCGCGGGCCATTCAGGCTCAAGAAGCGATCATCCGGCAGAAGATCACCGACTTCCTTTCGCGTGTGGATCCGCGGCGGTTCGACGTTGTCGCCGATTTCTCGGCGCTGTTCCCCGTCGAGGTCATTACGACAATGCTCGGTGTTCCTGAAGCCGACCGTCAGAATGTCCGCGTTTGGCTGGAGACATCATTGGAGCGTCCGCCGGGTCGGATGACCCAGAGTCGCGCCGGCAACGATGCCATGATGAAAACGGGCGCCCTGTACTACCGCATCATCCAGGAACGCCGCGTCGAACCCCGCGACGACATGATCAGCCGATTGTGTACGGTCGAAGTCGATCGCGAAGACGGCACCCGCACCGGTCTCGACGATGTCGAGATCGCAGGATTCTGCACACTTCTGGGCGGGGCAGGCGCTGAAACCGTCGCCAAGCTACTGGGCACCGCCATCGTGGTCTTTTCGCGTCATCGCGATCAATGGGACCAACTGCGCGCAGACCGGGACAAGATCCCCGCAGCGGTCGAGGAACTGCTGCGCTTCGAGGGGCCAATACAGTACGACTGCCGCTATGTGACGAAAAATGTTGAAATACACGGGAAGACGATCCCGGCGGGCAGCGCCGTCATGCTCCTCGGGGCAGCTGCAAACCGGGATGATCGCGCATTCGCCGAGGCCGAAACGTTCGACATCAACCGGGATCGCAGCCAGGCGCAGAATCTCGCCTTCGGCTACGGCATACACAGCTGCCTGGGTGCTGCGCTGGCACGTTTGGAAAGTGCCATTGCGCTTGACTATCTACTCGACTTGCTGCCCAGTTACGAAGTCGACTATGAAGGCCTCAGGAGAACCAACATGACCAGTGTCAACGGTTATGCTGCCGTACCCATCCGGGTGGCCGTCGACCACTAGTCGTCGTAACGGAATAGCCGATGGACGCTTTAGGGGCACGACCCCGGCACAGTCATTCTGCGGTCGGACGAGGCGGTGTTGCGCAACGGATTGCACGCCTTCTGGCTGCCAGTCTGCTGATCTTCCTTGTTCAACCGATCGCGCCATCACACGCTGATGGAAACGACTGGGGACTCAATGGCACTTTTCGGGCCCAATCGAATGGGGAATGGGCGCAGACCAACGACAGTTACCGCGACGAGCAGACCGTCATCGCGACCTGGACCGTCTCAACGACATGTACCACTCGTTTCGATTGCGTCGGTGACGTTGCCAGCAACCAAGGCTGGACGGCTCCGCTCTACACCAAGTCGGGCACCTTCTATGTCAAACACATAGTCCCACAATGGGAGCCGTGCCCAGATGGCAGTAGATCAGACGGTCTGCAAGTGTTCCACTTCTACCCGGCGCGTCCTGATGGCAATGGGGACATGACGTCGACGGAGTTGTTCATGGGTGAAGACACCACCACCGGTATCAGTGGCGCGTGTGGCATCAGCAAGCCGCTCGTGGTGAAAATCCCGTTCAAACTGGCCAAGGTCGGCTGAACCCAGCCGCTAGCGACAGTCGGCCGTCGATCGCCGTATCGGACAGAGTCTCACCCTTGTCCGATATGCAACCCTGCGTAGGTCTTCGTATCGCCCCGCCTGCGCAGACTTCCCTCTTTACAAAACTCCCGCAAAGTGTCACGGTGTGCGATAGGAAATTTCATCGGACATTCGATGCGATTTGTCCGAAGCGCTTGTTTGCTTCCGTCTCGTGCAGGCGCGCTGAACTGGCTATTGGAGGATCGTGGAGGCTAGCGTCTCACCCGCTCGGTCGGCGGCTTCCGAAGCAAAGGCTCGTTCCTACCTTCGGCCGGCGCTGGGCGCCGCAACGGTAGCTATCGGTGTCGGCGTCGTTGCCGTCGCGGCGTTGATGTTCCAGGGAAAATTCGAGACCACTGCTGCCTTGACTGTTGTTTCTCAGCGTGCCGGGCTCGTGATGAATCCCGATGCCAAAGTGCAACTCCTCGGCGTCGATGTGGGTCGGGTCGAATCCATCGACGTGCGGCCCGACGGCCAGGCTGTTCTCAAACTGGCCATGCACCCCGACGTCCTGAAGCAAATACCCACCAACGTCGGCGTCGACATCTCCTCGACGACCGTGTTCGGCGCGAAGTACGTCCAACTGGTCCCGCCGCCGAACCCGTCTTCGCAGTCGCTTTCACCCGGAGCAGTCCTCGCCGGCGACCACGTGACCATCGAAGTCAACACGGTGTTCGAGCGGTTGAACCGGGTGCTGGCCAAAGTCGACCCACCCAAACTCAACGAGACTCTCGGCGCCTTGGCGGCCACCTTCGACGGCCGCGGTGAGCGGGCCGGACAGACTTTGTCGGACCTGAACCGCTTCCTCGGGGCGCTCGAGCCCAGCCTCGATGACCTCGACCGAGACCTGCGCGAGGCACCAGGGGTGCTCACGTCATACGCCGACGCGGCTGAGAACCTCGTTACCACCGCCGACAATGCCACCCACCTCGGCGATACGATCGTCGACCGCCAGCAGGACCTTGACGCCTTGCTGCTGAGCACGATCGGGCTGGCCTCGGCCGGTGACGAATTCCTCAGTGCCAACGGGGAACCCCTGGCCAATCTGCAACGACTCCTGGTCCCCACCACGACGCTCACCAACGAATACAACCCAGCGTTGACGTGCGCGCTCCAAGGCCTGGCCCACATTCAGCAGTCATCGCCGCCGCTGGAACTTCCCGGTGTCGTCGATTCTGTCGGCCTCACGCTGGCACGCGAGCGGTACCGCTATCCGGATGACTTACCAAAGGTTGCCGCCAGCGGAGGCCCACACTGCGCCGACATGCTCATGCCCGCGGTGCCTGCGAACACCACCCCGCCGTATCTGGTGGTAAACGACGGGGCGGACCCCACTCGGTACGGCAATCAGGGCATCCTGCTGAACTCCGACGGGCTCAAACAAATGTTGTTCGGCCCTATCGCTGGGCCTCCCCGCAACAGTGCTCAAATCGGGCAGCCAGGATGAGTCCGACCGTTCGCACCCTGTTAAAGTTCGGGTCGTTCGCGCTGGTGATGGCGATACTCACGACACTTCTGTTCATGACTTTCGCGGAATACCGTTCGGGACCCACCACCGGCTACTCGGCAATATTTGCCGATGCGTCCCGGCTGAAGTCCGGTGATTCCGTGCGCGCCGCGGGCGTGCGGATAGGCACGGTGCGTTCGGTAACGCTACGAGCCGACGATCGCGTGCTGGTGACCTTTGATACCGACCGCAACATCGCATTGACCTCAGGCGCGACCGCGGCCATCAGATACCTCAACCTCGTTGGTGATCGGTACCTGGAACTCGTCGACAGGCCGGACTCCACCAGAATCCTGCCCGCTGGTGCGCAATTGCCTGTGGATCGCACCATGCCTGCGCTGGACCTGGATCTGCTACTCGGGGGCCTCAAACCTGTGATCGCTGGTCTCAACCCTCAGGACGTCAACGCCCTGACCACCTCGCTGCTGCAGGTATTTCAAGGACAAGGCGACACTCTTCAGTCCTTGATGTCACGGGGATCCTCCTTCGCCAACACTTTGGCCGACAACAGTCAGGTCATCCAGCAAGTCATCGACAACCTCAACACGATGGCAGGCACACTCGCCCAGGATGGCGATCACTTCTCCCGGACGCTCGACCGGCTTGAGGTCCTGGTCACCGACCTGGCGCAGCACCGCGATACCATCGGCTCGGCTGTCGACGCACTGAGCAGTGGGACAACCACACTGGCGGATCTACTGACCAATACCCGGGCGCCGCTGGCCGGAACCGTCGAGCAACTCGAGACGGTGTCGAGCCATGTGGTGGGAGACATGCCGACACTCGATGTTGCGTTGCAACGCGCCCCCGACAACTATCGCAAGCTGGTTCGGCTCGGTTCGTACGGCGCCTGGCTGAATTACTACATCTGCGGAATCTCATTGCGGGTCACCGATCTTCAAGGACGCACCGCTGTCTTCCCGTGGGTGAAGCAGGATGTGGGAAGGTGCGCCGACAGCTGATGCTCAAGTATCGAGGGTCTCAACTGGCACGCGCCGGATTCATCGGTGTGGTGGTGCTGCTGCTTGTCGTCGCGGTCGGTCTGCAGCCGGAGCGGATCACGGCATGGGCGAGATCGATGAATTACCAGGCGATCTTCGCCGACGCCGCCGGTCTTGCGGCCGGCAATGCTGTGACACGGTCCGGAATCAAGGTAGGCGAAGTGGACGCGATTTCCCTGGAAAAGGGGAAAGCCCTGGTCACCTTCTCCGTCGCCGCCCAGTTCCCGCTCGGATCGCAGACGACGGCACACATCCGCACCGGAACTTTGTTGGGAGAACGTGTCTTGACGGTTCAGTCTTCGGGAAGCGTGCGGATGCGCCGAGGCGATGTCATCCCACTCACGAGAACCTCGTCGCCGTACTCGCTGACCGATGCGGTCGGCGATCTCACTCAGAACACGGCGGCGACCAACACGGACACGCTCAACCAGTCGCTGCAGACGTTGGCCTCCACTCTCGACCAGATCGCCCCTCAACTCGGCCCCACCTTCGACGGGTTCGCCCGCCTGTCCGAGTCGATCAATGCGCGCGACGAGAACTTGGACGATCTACTCAAGAGCGCCGCCGGCGTGACCGACGTACTGGCCCAACGCAGCGACCTGATCAACACCATGCTCCTGAACGCCAACGACCTGATCGGCGTCCTCAACGACCGCCGAGAAGTGATCGTCGCGTTGCTCGCTGGAACCGCGAATCTCGCACAACAGATCAAGGGCCTGGTCAATGACAACCGTGCCAAACTCGCGCCGACCCTGGACAAACTGAACGCCGTGGCCGAAATGTTGGAGAAAAACCGGGACAACATCAGCAAGGCGCTACCGGGCCTGGCGAAGTACCAGCTCACCCAGGGGGAGGCGGTATCGGGAGGGTTCCACTACGACGCGTTTGTCGCAAACCTGCTGCCCTCTCAGATGCTTCAACCTTTCCTCGACTACGCTTTCGGGTTCCGGCGAGGCGTCGATGCCGGCCAGCCACCGGACAACGCCGGCCCTAGAGCCGAACTTCCACTGCCCTACAACGGGATTCCTGGGGGATCTCGGTGACGCGCCGTCAAATGCGGATCCTCGCCGCGACGCTGTTGGCTGCGGTGCTCGTCGGGTCGGCGGTCGTCGTGGTCACCCGCGCTGCAGTCCGCCACACCATGATTGCGGCGGTGTTCGCCAGCGCCACGGGTATCTACCCTGGCGACGATGTCCGGGTAGCCGGAGTCAAGGTCGGCACCATCAAGTCGATCACCCCCTCGGGAGACCACGCCAACTTCACTCTCGACATCGACCGGGGCGTTCCGATTCCAGCCGACGTCAAGGCGGTCGTCGTCGCCTCGAATCTCATCTCGGCGCGCTACGTTCAGCTCACACCCGGCTACGAAGACAGCGGACCCACACTGGCCGATGGATCGACGATTCCGCTCGAACGCACCGCGGTACCTGTCGAGTGGGACGAGGTCAAAGCCCAGTTGACTCGACTGGCAAGCGATCTCGGCCCGCATGGCGGTGTCGACGGAACCTCGATGGGGCGGTTCATCGAGAGCACCGCTAACGCAATGGAGGGCAACGGCGACAAACTTCGCCAAACCTTGGCGCAATTGTCGACCCTGGGCCGCGTGCTTGGTGCCGGTAGCAGCAATATCGTCGATACGGTCAAGAACCTCCAGATCTTTGTCACTGCACTGCGTGACTCCAATGCGCAGATAGTGCAGTTCGAGGATCGGTTCGCGACGTTGACCAGCGTGGTGAACAACAGTCGAACTGACCTCGACAATGCCTTGGCCTACTTGTCGGAGGCACTCGGCGAGGTGAGGCAATTCGTCGCAGATACCCGCGACAAAACTTCCGAGCAGATCCAGCGACTGTCCCGGATCACCCAAACGCTGTCGGACCAGAGAATTGACGTGGCCAACATCCTGCATGTTGCGCCCAACGCATTCTCTAACGCGTACAAGATCTTTCATCCTGACAACGGCGCCAACGTCGGCGCGTTCGTGATGAACAACTTCTCGAATCCCGTCGGATTGCTGTGCAGCAGCATCGGTGCCGTCGAAAATGCAACAGCGCCCGAAACGGCCAAGCTCTGCGCTCAGTACCTCGGACCTGCACTGCGGCTGCTCAACTTCAACCACCTGCCATTCTCGGTAGCGCCGTACCTGATGAAATCACCGAGTCCAGACCGGATCATCTATTCCGAACCCGGTCTGGCGCCGGGAGGCGGAGGCGTCGGTGAACCCGAGCCGGAAGCCGCTCCGGCGGTGTCGGCCTACACAGGCGTCGGGGATGTTCCGCCGCCGGCAGGCTGGGAGCAGTTAGTGGCGCCGCCAGGGATATTGGCCCCCAACGGATTGCCCGCCAACCCGTCACCCGCGTTGTTGCCTGCTGGTCCGCCGGCGGCCGAGCCGGGAAGTTCCGAGGACACTGTGAACGGCGTACCTTCCCCATGAAATCGAGCAGAATCATCCGCGCCGTCATGGCGATGAGCACTGCCGTACTCGCAGTTAGCGGCTGCGCCTATCACGGTCTGAATTCGCTACCCTTGCCCGGGGCGGTCGGGCGCGATAGTAGCGCCGTTAGCTACCGCGTTGAGATTGCGAACATCGCCACCCTGGAGCCGAACTCGCCGGTGATGGTCTCCAATGTGGTCGTGGGCAGCGTGTCCGCAGTGAGGTTCGTGAACTGGCACGCCGAGGTCGATGTCGCGGTACAGCCCACTACGGTGGTGCCCGCCAACGCTGTGGCGACCATCGGCCAGACCAGCCTGCTGGGTTCCATGCATCTGGCCCTGGACCCACCGTTGGGGCAGCCTGCATCCGGCCGGCTGACTCCCGGCGCCACTATCGCACTTGCTCGTTCATCGACTTATCCCACCACCGAGCAAACGTTGTCGTCGCTGGCCGCAGTGGTCAACGGCGGCGGGCTCGGCCAGATCGGGGACATCATTCATAACGCCAACCTGATGGTTCACGGACGAGAAGGCGATCTTCGCGAACTGCTCGACAGGATGAACAGCCTTGTGGGCGTACTAGATTCACAACGAGACAGCATCGTCGGCGCGATCACGGCACTGAATCGACTCGCCGGCGCCTTTGCGAATCACCGCGACGTACTCGACCGAACCCTCCAGAAACTTCCTGCGGCACTCGATGTGCTGGTTCGTGAACAGCCCAAGTTCATCACAGCTTTGGACAAGTTGCGATCTTTCAGCGACTCCGCAGTGCGCGTCGTCAATGCCACCCAAGACGACTTGATCACAAACCTGCGCAATCTCGAACCAACCCTACGCGCCCTCGCCGACGTCGGCCCCTACCTCGACACCGCGTTGGCCTACGCGACGGTCTATCCATTCGGGCAAAACCTCATCGACCGAGGCTTGCACGGGGACTACATGAACCTTTTCGCCGTACTCGACCTCACAGTGCCCCGCCTCAAGCGCACCCTGTTTCTCGGAACTCGGTGGGGCGATCCGAACGCCCAGCTGGAACCCGCACCGGGAGAGCCCTACTACCGCAGATACTCCTACGACCCACTCAACGCCCCACTGTCGGCACAAGTGTCTGCACCGGATGCACAGGCACCGATGCCCACAGTCACCGACCCGGTGGTGCCGTTCTCGCCGCCACGGTTCGGCGCACCGGAGCAACCTCCGGCACCGCAAACCCCACAGCAAGTTTTTGCCGGCCCGTACGGCCCGCCGCCGAACCACGAGTCACCACCGGAAGAAGGTCACGGCTGATGCTCACTCGCCTGGTCCGCGCCCAACTCGTCATCTTCGCCATCGCCGGCATCGTCGGGTTGACCGTGATGACGGTCAATTACCTGCAGGCACCCACCCTCCTGGGACTGGGACGCATCACAGTCACAGTGGAGTTGCCGCGATCTGGCGGCCTGTACCGGTTCAGCAATGTCACCTATCGCGGTGTGCAGGTCGGAAAGGTGACCGACGTATCCGTCCACGACGGCAAGCGGGTGGAAGCCACGTTGTCGTTGCAGGGCACAGCACGGGTCCCCGTGGACACGACCGCAGCGGTCAGGAGCATGTCGGCGGTGGGGGAGCAGTACATCGATCTGCAACCACACGACGAATCCGGTCCTTACCTCACCGACGGATCGACCATTCCGGTTGAGCACACGACGGTTCCCCAGCAGGTCGGGCCAATGCTCGACCAACTCGGTGCACTCGTCGACAGCATTCCCGGAGACAGGCTCGGCGATATGCTCAACGAGTCGTTCAAGGCGTTCAACGGTGCGGGCTACGACTTCGGGTCGCTACTGGATTCCGCTGCCACACTCACCCATGACCTCAGCGGTATCGGTGAACAGTCCAGGACGCTGGTCGCCGACAGCCGGCCGCTACTCGACAGTCAAGCGCGGGCGTCCGATTCACTGCGAAGCCTTGCGCACAGCATCGCGGGAATCACCGATCAGGTCCGGGTAAGGGATACCCAGGTGCGAACGATCCTCGCCCAAGGGCCCGCGACAGCCGACGAGGTTTCCCGGCTGCTCACCCAGATCAAACCCACCATGCCGGTGCTACTGGCCAATCTGATCACCGTCGGCCAGGTGGCGGTGACGTATCACCCGTCGTTGGAACAACTGCTCGTTCTACTGCCGCCTGCGATCTCGACCACCCAGGCTTCCAGTGCCAAGAACAACCCCACGGGTCTGCCTTTGGGGGACTTCGAACTTTCGGTCAATGACCCACCTGCGTGCAATGTCGGCTTCCTGCCCCCGTCGCAGTGGCGCTCGCCCAATGATCTGAGCGACATCGACACACCCGACGGCCTGTACTGCAAGCTTCCGCAGGATTCTCCGATCAGCGTTCGTGGTGCACGCAACTATCCCTGTATGGGACAACCGGGCAAGCGTGCACCTACCGTCCAGATGTGTGAGAGCGATCAACCCTTCATGCCGCTGGCGATGCGCCCGCATGCGCTGGGCCCTGGCCCGATCGATCCGAACCTGCTCGCGCAGGGAGTCGCGCCCGACAGTCGCGCCGAGACCGACCAGAACACGTTCGGTCCGTTGGAGGGCACACCGCTCCCACCACCGGCTGGAGCATCTCCTGGTGTTGCGCCATCGGGTTTTTCACCGGCAGCAGCCCAAAAACCTTCGGTGGCCATTGCTCGGTACGACCAGACCGGAACGTATCTGGGGCCGGACGGGCGCCTCTACCGGCAGACCGATCTGAGCGGCACAACAACCGCGTCGCGCTCTTGGACCGACTTGGTGATGGCACGGGCGTGATCCCGGCGTGGCAGCATCAGCTTCGTGACACCACGCAACCGACGCTGGGGTGATGCTGTAGCCCTGCTCGACGACGACGACGCCCGGGACCGCCTTCTGGATGCTGCAGCTCGATGCATCGTCCGGCGCGGGGACACTCAGATCCGCATGGCCGAGGTGGCCGAGGAGGCCGGAGTGGTGCGCTCCACCGTGTACCGCTATTACGCCACTCGGGATGACCTGCTTCTCGGACTGCTGCTCAGACGCATCGACAGTGCGTATGCCCGATGGGTGAAAGCGCTACATCGCCCGCTGAACGCGGCTGGCAGCATCCGGGAGTTGGTGCTCAAGCCGGTGGTCTCCGTCGACCACGGTGATCCGCTCAATCAAGCGCTCTATGCCAGCGAGAGCGCAGCACTCATACCCGTGCTCGAATTGGGAGCCGAAGCTTTGGTTGACGTGATGGCCGAACACATCGGGCCGTTGTTCACTGAGTGGAAGGCCGAGGGCCAGATCTATCGGGACCTGAACCTGCGAGACACCTTGCAGTGGATGTCGGCGACGACGTCATTCCTACTCACCACCAGCTGGCGGCAGCGCCCGGTCAGCGCCAAACGACGATTCATCGACCGGTATCTGGTCCGGGCGCTGGTTTGCTGACCCTTCTCGGCTACATCGAGCGCTGCAGTGCGGCAACAGTTTCCAAGTCGTCGAGGGCCTCCACGCCTCGGCGCAACCCCTCCAGCGCAATGTCTTCGACCTGCATGCCACCCATGCCGGCGGTGATCAGGGGAGCAACGTATCCATAGAGTGCTCCCTGGCGGTATCTCAACCAGAGATCCTCACCGTCGAGCTCTGGTCCACCGAACGCGACCAGTGCCTTCCGATAGGTGGCCAGCAACTCTCGCTGGGTGGCGCGGCGATCCTCCGGCGTCATGCTGGTTATCAGCGTGTAGGCCAGTTCGCGCGACGGGTGTCCCCGGCGCACAGCCTGCCAGTCCAACAATCCCGCACGCCCATTGCGGAAGTACACGTTGCCCGGATGGGCATCGCCGTGCATGACTGTGTGCGGCGGTCTGTCGATCAGCGCAGCTACGGCACGGTAGTTGTCAGCGATGAATCGTCCATTGTCGACTGGAATTGTTGTGCGCTCGGCCAGCCGCTTGATTGAGGATTTCATCAATGACCCGGTCAGCAACGAGGTGGAGTCACCGGACGGCGTATAGACCCAGTCCACCAGTCGGCGCGCCTTGCCGCTGAAGGCGCCCCAGAACGCAGCATGCACTGAGGCAAGCAGTTCGATGACAAGTCCGGCCTGGTCAGGGCTCAAAGGGTGCAACGTGTCGGGGAAGTCGCACTCGCCGGTCGGCAGATCCTCGAGCACCACTAGATAGCGCCCCGTCCAGGGCTCGAACGCGGCGCCATACACCTTAGGTACGCCTGAGATCTGCGGAGCCAAGTCCTGATAGAACCGCACCTCGGTATGGCCCAGGCGTCCCAACTCGCCCATCAGCCGTGTCGCCACCGTGGCGGCCGGCATCTTGACGAACACCGAGTCGGGTACGCCTTCTCCCACCAATTTCAGGCGCGCCCTCGATGAGGTGCCGTCATCCCCGCCGGCCACGGTGACCGACTCGACGCGGCTGCCCATCACGGTGGACAAGACCCGTGCATCGAGGCCGGCGGCCTCACGCGGAAGCGTGCTCAGTCGACCTACGGCAGCATCAGTCGCGACGCGTTGTACGCCGTGCCCCAGATGGCCGACAAGCTTGAGCGCATCGCGGGCCTGTTCCAGCATGCTGTTCACCATCGTATTTATCTGCCTTTTCGACTGGAGGGCGCGTCGGGAACTTCGTGAAACTTGAGCCGGTGTGAACACCGTTGCATGAAGCCTGTTTTCGGGGCATGGAAACCGACCGGACGGTGTATCGCAACTGCCTTTGTATCGGACAGTGGCGAGAGTATGTCTTATTGAGGCGACAGGGTCGATACTTTACATTTTCGTGGCGAAGTGTCACGCTGTGGCGGACGTTCGACAGGGGAAGGTGTGACGAATGAGTGTGGACGCGCCCGTTTCGGTCCGTCCGGATGTGGACCTCGCCGACGGGACCTTCTATGCCGGCGATTCACGGTCTGCATACGCGTGGATGAGACGGCATCAGCCGGTGTTCCGGGACCGTAACGGTCTGGTCGGTATCGCGACCTACCGCGCGCTCATCGAAGCCGAACGCCGGCCGGAGCTGTTCTCCAGCGCAGGTGGGATCCGCCCGGATTACGTGCCGCCGGTGCCGATGATGATCGACATGGACGATCCCGGTCATCTGAGGCGCCGCAAGTTGGTCAATGCCGGGTTTTCCCGCAAACGAGTCCAGGGGCTCGCGCAGAGTATTGAAGCGCTCTGCGATGCGTTGATCGACGCGGTGTGTGAGCGGGGCGAGTGTGACTTCGTGTGGGACATCGCGGCCCCGCTGCCCATGGCGGTCATCGGCGATCTTCTCGGTGTCCGTCCTGCCGACCGTGCGACGTTCTTGAAGTGGTCAGACGACATGGTCACCAGCCTGAGCTCCAAGATCTCCGAGGTGGATCTGGAGGTGACCGCCAACGCGTACCTCGCCTTCACCGCCTTCACTCAGGAGCTGATCACGGCGCGGCGCGCAGAGCCGACCGATGATCTGATCAGTGTGATGACTCACGCTGTCATCGACGGTGAACGCCTGACCGACGCGGAGATCATCCAGGACGCCCTGCTCATCCTGGTGGGCGGGGACGAGACCACCAGACACACCCTCACCGGCGGCACTGCGCAACTGTTGCGGGCTCCCGATCAGTTCGCTGCGCTGCGAACAGAACCGGAGCGCTTGATGGCGACCGCGGTGGAGGAGATGCTGCGATGGACATCTCCGGTAAAGAACATGTGCCGCCAGCTCACTGACGACGTCGAGTATTACGGCACCTCGCTCGCCGCGGGTGAGAAGGTCATGCTGCTGTTCGAATCGGCCAACTTCGACGAGGAGCAGTTCGACGACCCTGAGCGATTCGACATCACCCGAAATCCCAACAGCCATCTGGCTTTCGGATTCGGTACCCATTTCTGTATGGGCAACCAACTCGCCCGCCTGGAGATTTCGACGATGATGCGCAAGGTGCTGGAGCGCCTGCCTGACCTTCGGCTCGTCACAGACGATGAGTTGCCTTTGCGCGCGGCGAACTTCGTCAGCGGGCTGGAGCGGATGCCGGTGCGCTTCACTCCGACCAAACCGCTCGCGAACCGCTGACACGGACAGGAGTTCTCAGATGGAGTTGTTGTTGACCGACCGCACCTACGTGGTGACCGGCGGTGGCAGCGGCATCGGCAAGGGCGTGGCCGAAGCGGTTGCCGCGGCAGGCGGCAATGTCGTGCTCCTCGGGCGAGGTGCGGAACGCCTGACCCAGGCCGCACCCCAGGTGGCCGCACGATCACCGCGCGGTGAGGTGGCCGTGCGTACTCATGTCGCCGACGTCACCGACGAGGACCAGGTCGCCGAGGCCATCGCCGCGGCGACCGCCTGGACAGGTCAGCTTGCGGGGGTTGTGCACAGTGCCGGTGGCTCGGAGACCCTGGGCCCGCTGACCCAGATCGACTCGCAGGCGTGGCGCAACACGGTGGATCTGAACGTCAACGGAACCATGTACATGCTCAAGCATGCTGCCCGCGAGATGGTTCGTGACGGAGGTGGGTCGTTCGTGGGAATCTCGTCGATCGCCGCATCGAATACCCACCGCTGGTTCGGCGCGTACGGAGTCAGCAAGACGGCGCTCGACCACCTTCTGCAACTGGGCGCTGACGAGTTCGGTGCATCATCGGTGCGCGTCAACGGGATCCGGCCGGGGCTGACCCGGACCGAATTGCTCGGTCCGATCTTCGAGATGCCGGCGATTGCCGACGACTATCGAGACAACACCCCGCTACCGAGGTTCGGGGAGGTCGAGGACGTGGCGAATTTGGCGGTGTTCCTGCTCAGTGACGCCGCGAGCTGGATCACCGGGCAACTGATCAACGTCGACGGCGGCTTCATGCTGCGTCGCGGCCCCAACTTCTCATCACTGATCGGTCAAATGTACGGAGAAGACGCCCTGCGCGGCGTCGTGAGCTAGGAGATAACCAAATGAATCGACTGTCCGGCAAGGTCGCCGTCATCACCGGAGCAGCTCGTGGGCAGGGCCGCAGTCACGCGGTCCATCTGGCCGATGAAGGTGCCGACATTATCGCCTTGGATATCTGCGCTGATATCGCCTCGAACGAGTACCCGTTGGCCACACCGGCCGACCTGGAGGAGACCAAGGAGCTGATCGAGAAGTCGGGCCGCCGGGCGATCACCGCACAGATCGATGTGCGGGACCGCGCTGCGCTGAAGTCCGCACTCGACAATGCTGTCGCCGAACTCGGCGGTCTGGATGTCGTCGTCGCAAACGCGGCGATCTGTCCGTTGGGCAATCACATTCCGGCCCAGGGCTTCATCGATGCGTTCGATGTGGACTTCGTGGGGGTGGTCAACACCGTGCATGTCGGCCTACCGCACCTCAGATCGGGCGGCTCAGTGGTCGTCACCGGATCGATTGCGGGACTCTTGCCTGCCACCGGGATGAACGGTGGCAACCTGCAGGGCCCTGGCGGTGCGGGATACGGTCTGGCCAAGAAGATGGTGAGGGAGTACACCAAGTCGTTGGCGCTGGCACTGGGACCGCAGAGCATTCGGGTCAACGCCGTCCATCCGACCAACGTCGACACCGACATGCTGCACAACGAGCCGATGTACAAGACGTTCCGCCCGGACCTGGAGAAGCCCACGCGGGCCGACGCCGAACTGAGCTTTCCCTTCCTGCAGGCCATGCCCGTCCCGTACGTGGATCCGGCCGACATCTCGCACGCTGTGGTCTACCTTGCATCAGATGAATCTCGTTACGTCACAGGGCAACAGCTGTTCGTAGACGCTGGCGCCGGCCTCAAAATGGGGCTCTAATCATGGGTTACTCTGCCGCGGACGAATCGTTCACTCATCAGCTTCCCACCACGTTCGACCAGGTGCACAGCAGCGATCCGACGTGGTCCGACCGGTGCTATTTCTTCGCGGCCTCACCGGACGGCACCCTGCTGTTGGCCAGCGGCTACGGGAACAATCCCAATACCGGCACAG
Source organism: Mycobacterium sp. DL440 (assembly GCF_011745145.1). Classification (NCBI taxonomy): domain Bacteria; kingdom Bacillati; phylum Actinomycetota; class Actinomycetes; order Mycobacteriales; family Mycobacteriaceae; genus Mycobacterium; species Mycobacterium sp. DL440. The sequence continues at coordinate 445,845 of NZ_CP050191.1, forward strand.
GTCTGGGCTACGTCAAGGTCAGCCTGGCCGACGGCAGGCATTGGGACCTGCTCTCGGGCCGGCCCGTGACCGGCGACGACCGGGCCGAAATCGGTGCGGGCCCGATGCGCTGGACATGCGTCGAGCCGCTCAAGAAGTGGCGACTCGATGTGGAACCCAACGCATCCGGGATCGAGTGGGAGCTGTACTACGAGCCCACGGCACCGATGTGGGAGCTGCTCCCCATGAAAGTGAACGACCCGAGCGGTCAACTCATCGTCGACATGTATCACATGAAGGAGCCCGGTCGCTGGACCGGATGGGTCAAGATCGACGGCGAGAAGATCAGCGTCGACGGCTTTCACGGCGGTCGGGACCGCACCTTCGGTGTCCGAGTCTCCGACAAGATCGACTTTTGGCTATGGCTTGATGCCGGGTTCGACGACCATGCAATCGAGGCCTGGATCATCGAATCATCCGACGGCACCGTCAACTACGTGGACGGTGGAATCACCTACAACGACGGCCGACTGTCGAAGAGATTCGTCAAGATCGAACACGACATCGAATTCGACGGTGACCGTAAACGTCCGGCCGGCGCAGCGCTCGTCTTCACCGACGAAGATGGCGCCACCTACCGCGTCGATGCACAGTCAAAGCATCAGGAGGTCGACGCCTACTACGGACTGCCGATGTCACACTGTCAATACGAGGACCTGGGCGGCGGAGCCTACTTCATCCACTTCCAATGGGACAGCAACGATCCCGACCAGCTGACCGAAACCGAGGGCAAGTCGATGGCACTCGATCAGCTCATGCAGTTCAGCTACGACGGGCACCAGGGGCAGGGCATCTTCGAACTGCTTCTCGGCGGGAACGGTTACCGCCGTTACCCCAACTGGACGGCCATGGACATGTCCGCGTTCACCCAGGACAAGACGCCGGCTGATCGACTCAGTGCCGACAGTTGAACCGCGAGACCAAGGAGATCGATGATGACTCTCGACGCTGCTGCTGAGCAACGGTTGGCCGCCTGGCTGCGAAGCCAACTGCCCGAGGCCGACGAGGTTTCGTTGGAGGGGCTGGACCGGGTGAACTTCGGTCATTCCGCCGAGATGATGGTCCTCACGGTGGTGGCCCGAACGGGCAGGGCCGAGAATCGCCAGGATGTGGTGATGCGCTTGCGGCCCACACCGCCCGCGCTCCTGGAGCCCTACGATCTGCCTCGGCAGTTCACCATCCTGCGCGCGCTGCACGGAACCTCGGTCCCCGTGCCCAAGGCCCTCTGGCTGGAGCCCAGCGGTGAGGTCCTCGGTCGCCCATTCCTGGTGATGGAGCGGGTCGGCGGTGAGGTCTTCGAAATGGATTCTCCCGCAGATCTTTCGGATGAAACTGTCGTCAGGATGTGTCAGAGTCTGGTTGAAAAGCTGGCGGCGATTCACTCCGTCGACCTGGAGCGGACTGGCCTGGGTTCACTTGATGACGGTGCGGATCACCTCGATCGCGAACTTGCCCGCTGGGCCGGAGAACTCGACAGGGTCAAGCGTGACCGGCTGCCCGCACTGGAACGCCTTCTGGAGGCTCTGCGCGGTGCCAAGCCGAAGCCGAGCGAACGGGTCACGCTCGTGCACGGCGACGCCAAGCCCGGAAATTTCGCATTCACCGCGGGGGAGGTGAGTGCGGTTTTCGATTGGGAGATGACGACTGTCGGGGATCCTCTTACCGACATTGGATGGCTGGAACTGTTGTGGATGCAACCCGTTGGCATCACCAGTCATTCGGCAGCCTTGCCCATCGATGAACTTCTTGCGCATTACGAAAAGGTGAGCGGTATTCCGGTTTCCAACCGGAGCTGGTATCGCGCGTTCAACGCCTTCAAAATGGCCGTCATCTGTCTGATCGGGGCCATGCTGGTCGAGGACGGGCACAGCAACGACCAGAAACTGGTCATCGCGGCATACGGCACGTCGCTACTGACCACAGTCGGGCTCACCGAGCTCGGCGTCGACGAGAAGCTCGATGATGGTCCGGTCCTACCGCGGCAGGAGCGCATCGACGAAGTGCTCGCGCAGCCTGCGCCTGCGCACTGACCCGGAGGCACGCCACATGGATATCGCACAGGGCGTCGCCGTCGTCACCGGTGGCGCCTCCGGCCTCGGATTGGCCACTGTCGAAGCACTTTTGACTGCAGGCGCAATGGGAGCGGTGATCCTGGATCTACCGACTTCAGCCGGGCCCGAGGTGGCCGAGCGACTGGGGCAGCGGGTTCGGTTCGCGCCGGTCGATGTCACCGACACCGGTGCGGTCGAAGCCGCGCTCGACCTTGCTGAGACGCTCGGCCCGGTACGCATCGCCGTCAATTGTGCGGGGACTGGAAACGCGATCCGCATTCTGGGCAAGCGCGGAATTTTCCCCGTCGATCAGTTCGACAAAGTGGTGCAGGTGAACCTGATCGGCACCTTCAACGTGCTGCGTTTGACCGCAGCGCGGATGGCCGCCACCGATCCGGTCGACGGTGAGCGCGGGGTGATCGTGAACACGGCGTCGGTGGCGGCCTTCGACGGCCAGATCGGCCAGGCGGCGTATGCGGCGTCCAAGGGAGCAGTGGCGGCGATGACCCTTCCCATCGCCCGAGATCTCGCCGGCAGTCTGATCAGGGTCATGGCGATCGCACCGGGAACCTTCGACACCCCCATGCTGGGAGCCGCGCCCGAGAAACTGAAGGCATCGCTGGGAGCTCAGGTCCCGCATCCGAGTCGGCTCGGCGACCCGCAGGAGTTCGCAGCGCTGGTTCGGCACATCGTCGAGAACCCGATGCTCAACGGTGAGGTCATCCGGATCGACGGCGCAATCAGGATGGCGCCCAGATAGTCCGGCATACAGATCAGGAGGCACGTCAATGCGCGTGATCAACGACTACTACATCGACGGCCGTTGGGTTCCGTCGACATCGGACGCCCAGCTGGACGTCATTTCACCGAGCACCGAGGAACCGGTGGCCCAAGTGCCCGACGGCAACGCCGAGGACATAGACAACGCAGTCTCGGCGGCCAGACGAGCATTCGACCACGGCGGGTGGCCACAGCTGAGTTTCGCCGAACGGTCACGGGTGATCCTCGCCCTGCACGATGAGCTGACGTCGAGAGCCGACGAACTCGCGAGGACAATCGGTACCGAAAACGGCACACCGGCAATGCTGCTGCGCCCCGTACAGGTCGACAACGGCTTGCACGTCTTGAAGTATTACGCCGACTTTGCGGCCGGATTCGAGCCCGAACGCCTGGTCGACGGCGTGTACGGGCCCGCGATCGTGCGACAGGAACCGGTCGGGGTCGTCGCCGCGATCGTTCCGTGGAACGTGCCCTTCTACCTGGCCACGCTCAAATTGGGACCGGCGCTGGCCGCAGGTTGCACGGTCGTGCTGAAGGCCGCCCCCGAAACCCCGCTCAACGCCTATCTTCTGGCTGAGGCCGCTCACGCCGTCGGCCTGCCACCCGGTGTCCTCAACGTCGTGGCCGCCGGACCAGAGGCGAGTGAGCGCCTGGTAACCCATCCAGACGTCGACAAGGTCGCGTTCACCGGCAGTACAGCCGTCGGGCAGCGTATTGCGGCGCTGGCAGGCGGCCAGCTGAAGCGGCTTACGCTGGAACTCGGTGGAAAGTCGGCAGCGATCGTGCTCGATGACGCCGACCTGGCGTCAACCATGCCGACACTGATCGGCGTGACCATGACGATGAGTGGCCAATTCTGCACCGCGCAATCACGAATCCTGGTACCAGACAGTCGATATGATGAAGCCGTCGACACCTTCTCCCAGATCGCGCAGAGTCTTCCGATCGGACCGACGTTCGAAGAAGGAATGTTCCTCGGGCCGCTGATCAGCCGCAGGCAACGCGACCGAGTGCTGGACTACATCGCGATCGGTCAGAAGGAAGGCGCGACGGTCGTCACCGGAGGTGGACGGCCCGAACACCTCGAGCGTGGATGGTTCGTGCAGCCAACCGTCTTCCGAGATGTCAAGAATTCCATGAGGATTGCCCAGGAAGAGATCTTCGGACCAGTAGTGACGTTCATCGCGTACTCCGACGAGGACGAGGCGGTGGCGCTTGCCAACGACTCGGATTTCGGACTGCATGGCACGGTATGGAGCGCTGATGTGAATCGGGGCGTCGACATCGGACGCCGTATCCGCACCGGTACGTACTCGGTCAATGCCATGGTGCTGGACCCCGCAGCCCCGTTCGGAGGCGTGAAGCGATCCGGGCTCGGGCGCGAGATGGGAGCCGAAGGGCTCGCGGCCTATCTGGAGCCCAAGACCATCACGGTTCCCGCCGGCGCCTCGCCGCGCTTGGCGGTACGTGACAAGCCGGCGGATGAAGCGACCTGAATGCTCGGCGATACAAGGAGGTCCCATGAGGGTTGACGTCGACTACGGACTGTGTGAGGCCAACGGGGTGTGTATGGGTATCAACCCCGAGGTGTTCGAACTCGATGACGACGACCATCTGACGGTTTTGAAACCACAGGTGGCGCCGGAAGCCGAGGCTTCTGTCGTCGATGCGGTGCGCCAATGTCCACGCCAGGCACTCACGATCACCGAATGACGAAGAACCACGAGGAGCGAAAGATGACACCCTCTTCCTCACAGAAGATCCAAGCCGCCATGGGTGCGGTGATGTTGGCTGTAGGTGCGACGGCGGTTTTGGCACCTGCTCGATTCGGCTCCTCGGCGATGCCCGGTCAGGATTACCAGACCCGGATGTGGGCGCTGCGTGAGACTGCGCTGGGGGCGATCCTGTTCGGAACCAGGAATTCTCAGCGGCGCCGCCCTGTGCTGGCAGCCACCACGGCGCTGGCAGTGGCTGAACTTGCGGTGTCGTTACGCGAGCCCACCCTGGCCAAAGCCAACCGATGGTCTGCGGTGGCCAGCAGTGCAGTGTTCGGCGTAGCCGGCGCTCTCGCGGCACGTAACACGTAGGGACGGAATACGTTGTCGGGTCAGACTTCCCGGACCACAGCGGTGTCCATGCGAGGACCGATCAGTGGCGCGATTCTGTTCAGGCTCACCAAGGTCCTCAGCCACGTTCTGGCACCCGGTTACGAAACGATGCCAGGTCTTCGAAAGGCGATCGCCAAGAACCGCGCGCGGGGGCCGGCTCAACCACCGGCCCGCGTTTCGAAGAGGTACGACGTCCGCAGGCAACCGCGCCCGGACGGCGACGTTTTCCGCCTGAGCCGGCGTGGGGCGAAGCGGGCCGATCTGCACCTCCTCTACCTGCACGGTGGTGCGTTTGTTCTCAGCATCCAGAAAATCCAATGGCGGGTTCCATTAGGCCTTCTCGATCGTCTGGAGGCATGTGATGCGACCGTACCGCTGTGGCCGCTCGCCCCGGAGCACACCTGGCGCGATTCGATGCCTTACGTCACTTCGCTGTACCTTGAGATGGTCAGCGAATATGGGGCGGAGAACATCGTGATCACCGGTGACTCCGCGGGTGGCGGAGTCGCGATGCTTCTTGCCCAGCATTTGCGAGACCATGGCGAACCTCAGCCGGCTTCGATGATTCTGTTTTCCCCGGTTCTCGATCTCAGTGTGAGCGGGCCCGATCAAACCGAGTTGGAACACCGTGATCCCTCTATCAGCGCGGGGATGATTCGCAACGCCGCCAAACTTTGGGCGCCAGACCTTGATCCACAGGATCCGCGGGTCAGCGCCCTCTTCGCCGACCAACGCGGGCTACCACCGGCACTGGTGTTCTCGGGGGATCGAGAGGTGCTCGACTCTGACGCGCGCCGACTTGCTACGCGCAATCCGACCGTCGATCACCGCAGCTATGCCGAGATGGCACATGTTTTCCCCATCGGCGGGACGCGGGAAGGCACCCACGCCTTCGTGGAATCGGTGAAATTCATCCAAGCTCATCTGCCCGGGACAGACATGGGCAACCGCCCGCGGTGAACTCGCTGGTACAGGCAGCCACGGTGTTCGATGTGTCGGGGTTCCCGATCGCGATCGCAGCGGCTCCCTTGCCGCCGAACGCCTCCGGGCCGTACTTCGTCAAAAAGATCGGTGGGTGCTTGGTGGTCCCGGGGGTGTTGGCGTCGTTGCGGTAGCGGTCCACGGCCTTCTGCACCTCGGCCGCATTGTGGTATCGCGTCACGTCTGTGGCGGTCAAGCCGTAGTTCTCCGGGTGGGCCTGCACCTTATCGACGCTGACATGGTTTGCGTCGGCCACTGATTTGACCTGGGCCAGATCCTGCTGCTGGATCTTCAGATTCGCCGCGCTCTGCTTCTGCGTGAGAGTTTGGGGAATCCCGTCTCCGGCCTTGTCGCCGATCACCGGTGGCACGCAATCGGGCTCGGTGTTCCCGGTGTTGTCCAGCCACGGCCAAGCGCTTCGGCAGCGACGCATCCATATCTGCCTGCGGTCCGGTCCGTGAAGTATCGACGGCAACTGAGTCGATTGGTGCACGAGGCGCGGAGTGCGTTCCTGACCTGACTTTTGCAGCGAAGATTGACAGAGTTTCGCGACACGCCCGAGTTTTGTCAAAGTAGGCAGGCGTGTCTTGTCAATCTTCGCTGCATCTCGACAGCAGGCTACTGTTCGAGACCGATCAACAGACAGGGGAGAGCCAAAATGGAACCAGAGCACCAATTGACATTCGGGCAGAAGGCCAAGCTGTATTCGCAGGCCGCAGGTGCGTTCGCCCGTAATCCCAAGGCGTTGGTCGCACTGGTGAAGTACAAGCTCTCCGAGCGCAAGTCAGCCAAAGAAGCGGGCTGACGCGCAGGTCACGGCTTGAGCAGCGCGACCACCTTGTCCTCCAGTGCGACCGGATCGGCGTTCGGGTCGGCCGTTTCGGTGTGGGGCAGTGTGGCGTCGGGATCGGCGAAATCGCGGTAGGTCTTGTCGCCGGCCAGCGTGGCCAGCAGATACCCGGTGAGTAGGGCCCGCACGATTTTCTGGGTGTCCTTGTCGGCGCCGGGCAGTCCGATGAAACGGGCCAGGCGGCGTCCCTCGACCAGGCCCCCGGCCTGCGCCTTGCTGACCGTCCGGAGCGTCGCGCCGTCCCAGACCCGGGCCAGCTCCACGGCGTTCGAGCGCAGCGTCATCGGGTCGCCGGGGGCGCTCAGCACCAGGCCGGGCACCCGCAACGCCGACGCCGGTTGTTCGGTCGGCGGCTTCGTCACCGTCGGGAACAGTGACACCACGGCCTTCGGAGGCTGCGCTGAACCTCCCATTCCCGCGGCGGCGAACACCGCTGCCGACCCGCCGAAGCCGTGCCCGACCACGCCGCGCTTGCCGGGGTGCACGCTGATCTTGCCCGTACCCAGCCGCACCCCGGTGATGATTTCGAGGGCCGCGCCCAGGTCGAAGGCGAAATTGAGCACCGAGGGAGCGATGCTCTTCTCGGTGTTGGGGGCCGCTGCCACGATGCCCCACGACGCCAGGTGCTCCAGCGTGTGCGCATAGTTGCCCGCCTGCGCCATCCAGTCGTGGCCGAACACCACGCCAGGCAGATTCAGGCCGGATTCCGGCGTGTACACCACTCCCGGCATGCCGGCGAACGCCAGGTCACCGCGCAGGACTCGATGCGGTCCGCGGCGGGTCAACCCTGCGAAGAGCTTCTTTGTGCTGGCCACGCGTTGACCGTAGCGCAGGGCCGCCGCGGCGCGTGAGCGCCAATTGAGCCTGAGGCGCGCCCGGGTGCGATCACGGTGATATGCGTCAACCGTCGTCGCGCAGAATCGGGTCAGCACTCCGGCTGCACTATCCTGGGACCCTATGTGTGGAATCGTCGGCTACGTCGGGACGCGCCCGGCCCGCGGCATCGTGGTCGACGCGCTGCGGCGGATGGAATACCGGGGCTACGACTCCGCGGGGATCGCGCTGATCGACGGCAACGGCGGGTTGACGGTACGTCGCCGCGCCGGTCGGCTGGCCAACCTGGAAGCCACCCTCGCCGAGACCGACGAGGGTGTGCTGACCGGGACGACGGGCCTCGGCCACACCCGCTGGGCCACCCACGGCCGTCCCACTGACCGCAATGCCCACCCGCACCGTGACGCGGCAGCCAAGATCGCCGTCGTTCACAACGGCATCATCGAAAACTTCGCCGGCCTGCGTGCCGAGCTGGAAGCCGACGGGGTCGAGTTCGCCAGCGACACCGACTCCGAGGTGGCCGTGCACCTGGTGGCCCGCCAGTACGCCCACGGCGACACCGCCGGCGACTTTCCGGCGTCCGTGCTGGCCGTGCTGCAGCGACTGGAAGGCCACTTCACCCTGGTGTTCGCGAACGCCGACGATCCGGGCACGATCGTGGCCGCACGCCGATCCACCCCGCTGGTGGTCGGCATCGGCGAGGGCGAGATGTTCGTCGGCTCCGATGTGGCGGCGTTCATCGAGCACACCCGCCACGCCGTGGAGCTCGGCCAGGACCAGGCGGTGGTGCTGACCGCCGACGGCTACCGGATCACCGACTTCTTCGGCCGCGACGATCTGCAGGCCGGCCAGGACTACCGGGAATTCCACATCGACTGGGATCTCGACGCCGCCGAAAAGGGTGGCTACGACTACTTCATGCTCAAGGAGATCGCCGAGCAGCCCGCCGCGGTCGCCGACACCCTGCTGGGGCATTTCGTCGACGGCCGTATCGTGCTCGACGAGCAGCGCCTGAGTGATCAGGAACTGCGCGAGATCGACAAGGTCTACATCGTCGCCTGCGGCACCGCGTACCACTCCGGCCTGCTGGCCAAGTACGCCATCGAGCACTGGACCCGGCTGCCGGTCGAGGTCGAGCTCGCCAGCGAGTTCCGGTACCGGGACCCGGTGCTGGATCGCAGCACGCTGGTGATCGCCATCTCGCAGTCCGGCGAGACCGCCGACACGCTGGAAGCGGTGCGGCACGCCAAGACGCAGAAGGCCAAGGTGCTGGCGATCTGCAACACCAACGGCAGCCAGATCCCGCGCGAGGCCGACGCGGTGCTCTACACCCGGGCCGGGCCGGAGATCGGTGTGGCCGCCACCAAGACGTTCCTGGCGCAGATCGCCGCGAACTACCTGGTGGGGCTGGCCCTGGCGCAGGCCCGCGGGACCAAGTACCCCGACGAGGTCGAGCGCGAGTACGCCGATCTTGAGGCCATGCCGGACTTGATCGGCCGAGTGCTGGCCGGCATCGAGCCGGTGTTCCAGCTGGCGCAGCGGTTCGCGAAGTCGCCCACGATCCTGTTCCTGGGCCGGCACGTCGGATACCCGGTGGCGCTCGAGGGTGCGCTCAAGCTCAAGGAGCTGGCCTACATGCACGCCGAGGGCTTCGCCGCCGGTGAGCTCAAGCACGGCCCGATCGCCCTGATCGACGACGACCTGCCGGTGATCGTGGTGATGCCGTCACCCAAGAACGCGCAGATGCTGCACGCCAAGCTGTTGTCCAACATCCGCGAGATCCAGGCCCGCGGTGCGGTGACCATCGTGATCGCCGAGGAGGGCGACGACACGGTGCGGCCCTACGCCGATCATTTGATCGAGATCCCGGCCGTGTCAACGCTTTTTCAGCCGCTGCTGTCGACCATTCCGCTGCAGGTGTTCGCGGCCGGGGTGGCCCGGGCGCGAGGGTACGACGTCGACAAGCCCCGCAATCTGGCCAAGTCCGTCACCGTCGAGTAGCCCTGTCATCCCGTCGAACGTGAACAAGATCGCGAAGTTTCCGAGAAATCTCGCGATCTTCTCCACGTTCGGTGTCGAGGTCTGATGGATCTGCGGGTTCCCACGGTCAACATCGCCGGGCGGTGGGCCCGCGGAGCGCTGGGAGCCTTTGTCTCCGCGGCGGCGTTCGAGCATTTCCTGGGCACCTACCGGGCCGGGATGGCTGCGCTGCCGCCGTTCGAACTGTTCGATGTGCCAACCTCGTTCGGGACCGTACGGGCCTACCGTTTCGCCGGGCCGGACACTGGTGCGCCGGTGGTGCTGCTGCCCGGCCGCAACGCGTCGACGCCGATGTACCGGACAAACCTCGGGCCGTTGCTGGAACGTCGCACTGTCTACGGCATCGATCTGCTCGGTGAGACCGGCTTATCGGTGCAGCGCAAGGTGATTCGTGGCGGTCTGGATCAGGCGCAGTGGCTTGACGAGGCACTGGCCGGGCTCGACCTGGAAAACGCGCATCTACTCGGGGTATCGATCGGCGGCTGGACTGCCGCGAACTGTGCGGTGCATCGGCCCGGGCGGATCGCGTCGCTGACCCTGCTCGATCCGGTATTCACTTTCACCGGTATCCCAGCCAAGGCAATGCTCGCCTCGGTGGCACTGTTCGCGCCGGGCGTACCGGAGAGCTGGCGCCGGCGGGTGCACAGCTGGATAGCCGGCGGTTCCGACCTGGCAGCCGCCGCGATCGAATCCGCGCTGATCGATGCCGGGGCAAAGGATTTCACGCTGCACACGCCGATGCCCAAACTGTTCACCGATGAGCAACTGCGGAGCCTCGACATGCCGGTGCTGGCGTTGATCGCGGGCCGAAGCGTCATGCTCAACCCGACCCGCGCTGTCGCGCGGGCGCGAGAGTTGCTGGTGCACGGTCAGATCGAGCTCTGGCCAGATGCTTCCCACGCCATCAACGGTGAATACCCGGAAGGGATCGCTCAGCGGGCGGGCCGCTTCTGGGACGCCGTGTAGCGTGTGCGGGTCATCCGCCCGGTCGGTCCTCAGGCGCGGATCACCGACGGCCCCAGTGCTTCATAGCGCTGTGCTTCCTCGGCGGGCAACTCGGTGCCGGTGACGATCGACTCGAAATCGGAGACGTGAGCGAACCGGCAGAAACTCGTCTCCCCGAACTTCGAATGCGCAGCCACCAGTACGCGCCGCTGCGCGACGTTCACGGCCGTCTGCTTCACCGCTGCCACCGCGGGGTCCGGGGTGGTCAGGCCATGCTCGGCAGTGATCCCGTTGGTGCCCAGGAAGGCGATATCGATCACCAGGCCGCTCAGTCGCTCCACCGCCCAGTGGTCGACGGTGGCCAGGGTGCGTCCTCGCATGCGCCCACCGATCATCAGGACGGTGACGGTCTCGCTGTGTGCCAGCGCCTCGGCGGCCAGCAGCGATGATGTCACCACGGTCACTTCCTGATCGGCGAGCTGTTCGGCGATCAGCCGTGGCGTGAAACCCTCATCCAGGTAGACGGTTTCGGCACCGTGCAATAGATGTGCCGCTGCAGCACCGATGCGGTGCTTCTGGGCCAGGTCCACCTGGCTGCGGTATTCGACGGTGGATTCGAACGCTGCGGTCTCCAGTGGGATCGCGCCGCCGTGCACACGTTTGAGCAGTCGTCTCCCGGCCAGCGCATTGAGGTCGCGACGGATGGTTTCGGCTGCGACGTCGAGTTCGGAGGCCAGATCCAACACATCGACGCGGCCCCGGCTGCGCGCGAACTCGACGATGCGACTCTGGCGGGTATCTGAATCCACGCTTGCCATTCTGGGGCACCCGGGTGTGGCGTCGGTTATTTGCTGTCGGAGAGCACTGCGCGCACCTCGTCGGCGCTGGTCGCCGTCCGCAGCCGGGCCACCTCGTCCTTGTCGAGGAAGACGTGCGCGATCTTGGTCAGCAGTGCCATGTGGTCGTTGCCCAATCCGGCGATGCCGACGACGAACTCGGCGGGTTTACCGTTCCAGTCGATGGGTTCGGGGTAGCGCACGAAGGAGATCCCGGTACGGCGGATCGCAGTCTTGGCCTCGTTGGTGCCGTGCGGGATGGCCAGACCGTTGCCCATGTAGGTCGACACCGACTTCTCGCGTTCGTGCATGGCATCCACGTAGGCCGGCTCGACGGCGTCCGCTGCGACCAACAGGGCGCCGGCCTCGTCGATGGCGGCGTCTGCTGAGGTGGCGGTGCCGGCCAGCACGATCGAATCCAGCGGCAGCACGTCGCTCTCAGTTGTCTGGTCTTCGCGCAAGCGCTCATCCGCAGTTGTCTGGTCTTCGCGCAAGCGCTCATCCGTAGCCGAATTGGTGTTCCCAAGCATCTCGACGATCTCGTCGTAGCGAGGTGAACTCATGAAGTCCTCCACCGAGACATGAACGGCCGAAGCGGTTTTCAGGCGCGCCCGGTCGGTCAGGTCGCGGTGGGTGACCACCAGGTCGTAGGTGTCGGTGAGGTTCGCGATGGATTGGTTGGTCACGGCGATGTCGCCGAATCCGGCCGAATGAATCTTTTTTCGCAGCACCGACGCCCCCATCGCCGAGGACCCCATCCCGGCGTCACAGGCGAACACGATGCTGGTCACCGGACCCCGGGGCGCACCGACCAGGGCGGAAGCCACACTGGACTTCTTGCCCTTGAGTGCCTCCATCTCGGCGGTGGCCGCAGCCAGATCGGGTTCGGCATCGGCACGATCGGTCTTGAGCAGCAGTGACGCGACGGCGAACGAGACGGCGGTGGCCCCGAGCACCGACAACGTCACCCCGAGGAAGCTGCCGCTCGCGGTCTGCGCGTAGATCGCGATGATCGAACCGGGTGCGGCCGGGGCGCGCAGTCCGGAACCGAACAGCACGTTGATGAAGACGCCGGTCATGCCGCCGAGGACCGTGGCGGCGATCAGCTTGGGCTTCATCAGCACGTACGGGAAGTAGATCTCGTGGATGCCGCCGAAGAACTGGATGATCGCGGCACCCGGGGCTGAGGCACGGGCAGTGCCGCGGCCGAACACCATGAATGCCAACAGGACTCCCAGGCCGGGGCCGGGGTTGGTCTCCAACAGGAACAGAATCGACTTGCCGGTCTCCAACGCCTGGGTGGTGCCCAACGGTGTCAGCACCCCGTGGTTGATGGCGTTGTTGAGGAACAGCACCTTCGCCGGTTCGATGAGCACTGAGGTCAGGGGCAGCAGGTCATTGTTGACCAGGAAGTCCACCGCGTTTCCAGCGGCGCGGGTGAACGACGACACGATCGGTCCGACACCGAAGAATCCGAGGATGGCCAGCAGCATGCCCAGAATGCCTGCCGAAAAGTTGTCGACGAGCATCTCGAAACCGGGCCGGATCTTGCCTTCCCAGAGTGCGTCGGCCTTCTTCATCGCCCAGCCGCCCAGTGGCCCCATGATCATCGCGCCCATGAACATCGGGACATCAGCGCCGGCGACCACCCCCATGGTGGCGATCGCGCCGACGACGGCGCCGCGGTTGCCGTGGATCATCCGGCCACCGGTGTATCCGATCAGTACGGGCAGCAGGTAGGTGATCATCGGGCCGACGATGCCGGCGCCGTCATAGCTGCCCCAGCCGCCGATCTTGGCCACCCATCCGTCTGGGTCCCTGAGCCCGGAGAAGATCGCCTGCAGCCAGCCTTGCTCGATGAAAAGGGCCGTGATCAGGCCCCAGGCGATGAAGGCACCGATATTCGGCATCACCATGTTCGACAGCGAGGTGCCCAGCTTCTGCACGTGCACCCGAACTCCGGTGCGTGGCGCTTCGACAGTGGACATCTGACGACCTCCGATCTTGCCGGCTGCTGGGTGACGCCGGTCACATGCATACCCAGTAGACCGCATAAATGGGCACTAGTGCAAGCAATCGGGCGTAAATGGGCAGTAGATATTGTGGTTTTATGACTGGATTGGCGTTAGGGTGCTGATACCGACCCGGTTATCGCCAGTTCCTGTGAGTCGAGAGGACCGCCATGAAAGCCCTGCGTTACTACGCCCCCGAGGATGTCCGCCTGGAGGATGTGCCGGAGCCCCAGTGCGGCCCTGACGAGGTGAAGATTCGCGTGCGCAACTGCTCCACCTGCGGCACCGATGTCAAGATCCTGCACAACGGGCACCAGAACCTGACCCCGCCACGCACCATCGGGCATGAGATCGCCGGGGACATCGTGGAGGTGGGTGCCGACGTGAATTCCGCCTATGGCACCGATTGGACCGAGGGCGACCGAGTCCAGGTGATCGCGGCGGTCCCGTGCGGAGAATGCCACGAGTGCCGTAAGGGCTGGATGGCCGTGTGCCAGAACCAGACATCGATGGGCTACCAGTACGACGGCGGTTTCGCCGAGTACATGATCGTTCCGCGCCAGGTGCTCAAAGTCGATGGGCTGAACCGGATTCCGGACAACGTCGGCTACGACGAGGCGTCGGCGGCCGAACCGTTCGCGTGCGCGATCAACGCGCAGGATCTGCTTGGTATTGAAGAGGGCGACACAGTCGTGGTGTTCGGTGCCGGCCCCATCGGCTGTATGCACATCCGCATCGCGCGCGGTGTGCACAACTGTGGCCCGGTCTATCTCGTCGACGTGAACGAAAGCCGGCTCAAGATCTCGGCCGACGCCGTGCATCCCGATGAGGTGATCAACGCGGCGGAGGGCGACGTCGTCGAGAAGGTGATGGAACTGACCGGCGGCCGCGGCGCCGACATCGTCATCACCGCCACCGCGGCCAACATCACCCAGGAGCAGGCCATCGCCATGGCGGCCCGAAACGGGCGCATCTCGTTCTTCGGCGGACTGCCCAAGACCAACCCGACCATCACGTGTGATTCGAACGTGGTGCACTACCGGCAGTTGCACATCCACGGCGCCAACGGCTCCGCGCCGGAGCACAACAAGCGTGCGCTGCAGTACATCTCGAGTGGGCAGGTGCCGGTAAAGGACCTCATCACGCGCCACATCCCGCTCGACGATGTGCTCGATGCCTTCTCGATCGTGCAGAACGGTGAGGCCATCAAGGTGACGGTTGAACCTGCCGCTGCGACGGCAGCGGTCTGACGGCGCGGTCATCACGTGTGGGGTCTTCGCTGAAGCCCAGCATCACCCCGCACGCGATCAGGCCGATGCCGGTCCACACCGGTGCGGCGGGAAAGGTCCCGGTGACAGGTATGCCGATCACCGCCGCGGCAATGGGCGCCACTCCGGTCAGCAACCCGGCTCGCCCGGCGCCCAACGCGCGCACGCACGTGTACCAGAGGACGAATGCGACGGCCGTCACGCAGACGGCCAGATAGCCGATCGACAGGATCTCGCCGACATCGAAACTGCTTGCTGCTCTCCACCCTTCGGTGGTCAGCGCGAGCACGCCGAACATCACGGCAGCCATCCAGGTGGTGTGCACCGAAACTCCCGCAGGACCGTGCGAGCTCAGCACCGGCACCGCCAGGAGCGTGAAGCCGGCCTCGCACGCGAATACCACTGCGGCCCAGAACAATCCGATGGCATCCGCGTGGCCCAGCCCTTCGACGACCACCGCCCCGACGCTGACCACGACGGCTGCGGCAAGCACCCGGCTCCGCGGCTGGTGACCTTCCAGTAGTGGTCCCATCGTCGCCAGCGCCACCGGCACGCAGGCCACCGCGACTGCCAGCACCGCGGGTTCGGCATGGCGGGATCCGTACACCAGGGCCACGTTGAACAGCATCAGGCCGCTCCCGGTCACACTCAGCAGCCAGAACCAGTCGGAGCCCCGCGGACGGCGCAGTGGTTGGCCGGTGCATCGGGCCCAAGCGAGCAACAGCACGCACGCAATGCCGTAGCGCAGTGCCTGCGCGGTGTGCAGTGGCGCGTCGGCGAGTGCACCCGAGACGGCCACGCTGCCGCCGACGAACGTCATGCCGAGGGCGCCGGACAGACCGGCGCGGGTGGGGCTGGACATGCTCCCATGCTGGCGCGAATATGGTCCAACAAATAGAACCAAGTTTGGATATCTGTCATGGACCAAATTGCGGGCGCGGACTTCCTCCAACTCGACCCGGCGACCGCCCCGGTGCGCGGACTCACCGACTGGCTCGCGGATGCGCTGCGCTCGGCGATCGCAGACGGGAGGCTTACTGCAGGCACCCGTTTTCCGGCGACCCGGATCCTGGCCGGCGAACTGGCGGTATCACGCGGTGTCGTTGTCGAGGCCTATCGGCGCCTCGCCGACGAGGGGCTGGTGAGCGGGCACGCGGGTGGTGGCACCCACGTGCTCACCCAGCCGGTCCGGCCGCCACGGGCAGGCCCAACAGCGCCGGCGGTGTCACGCCTGCCGCATCCTCGCCTGCCGGTCGGTGAGGGAATCGATCTCTCGCCGGGTGTGCCCGACCTGTCGGCATTTCCGCGCAGCACATGGCTGCGAGCCGAGCGCGCGGTGCTGGCCGAGACCTCGCCCGAAGACCTCGGATACGGGGATCCCCGCGGCCATCCACGGTTGCGGGCGGCGCTCGCCCCATGGTTGGGCCGGACCCGTGGGCTGCGGATCGCTCCTGACGACATCCTGGTGGTCGCGGGTGTCGCCCAGGCTGTCGCATTACTTGCCCAGCAGTTGCGCGGTGAAGGCCTCGACACGATCGCGGTCGAGGATCCCGGCTCGCGCGGGGCCGTCGACGAACTCGAGTATTGGGGTCTGCGCCCGGTGCCCGTCCCCGTCGACGACGACGGCCTCCTCGTCACGGAGCTGGCCGCCACCGGCGCACCGACCGTCTTTCTGACCCCGGCGCATCAATTCCCGACAGGTGTGGTGCTGGGCCCGCACCGGCGCCGCGAGCTGCTCGAATGGGACGGGGAGCTGATCATCGAGGACGACTACGACGCCGAATATCGCTACGACCGCGCACCCGTTCCCTCGCTGCACCCGTCGGCGCCGGACCGCATCGCGTACGCCGGCAGTACCTCCAAGAGCCTGGCGCCCGCATTGCGTCTGGGCTGGGTGGTCGCGCCCCCACAGCGCCACCCCGACCTGGTGGCGGCCAAGCACGCCACCGACCTCGGCAGCCCCACCGTGCCGCAGCTGGTGCTCGCCCGGTTGCTGGAATCGGGCGAGTACGACCGGCATGTCCGGCTGATGCGCGCGCGGCACCGGGCCCGGCGCGACGCTTTGGCCGAGGGACTAGCGGGCCTGCAGGTCACCGGAGTTGCCGCCGGTCTGCACCTGCTCGTCACCCTGCCCGAGGACGTCGATGACGCTGCGCTGGCGGACGATCTGCGTGCAGCGGGGGTCCTCGTGCATCCCGTGTCGTGGCACCGGCGGCTACCCGGACCACCCGGCCTGGTTCTCGGGTACGCCTCGCATCCACCGGACCGATTACGCGAAGCCGCAGCCACGATCGCGCGGGTCGTCGGGGCGAATCGGTGACTGCTCCGAGCAAACACACGTAACCTGTTGGCGCGCGGCAAAGTCGAAGTCATTCGAGTGGAGCGGGAGCTGATGCGGTACTACTACTCGGCCGATGCGATCCGTGCCGCCGAGGCGCCACTGCTGGAATCGCTGCCCGACGGTGTGCTGATGGGCCGCGCCGCGTATGGGCTGGCGAGGGCGATCGCCATCGAACTGAAGCTGCGTACCGGAGGCATTGCCGGCCGGCGGATCTGTGCGGTGGTGGGCTCCGGTGACAACGGCGGCGACGCCTTGTGGGCGGCGACGTTCCTGCGCCGCCGCGGAGCGGCCGCCGATGCGGTCCTGCTGAACCCGGAGCGCACCCACGCCAAGGCGCTGACGGCATTCCGGCGGGCCGGGGGCCGCGTGGTGTCCGGGATCGCCGCAGCAACCGATCTGGTGGTCGACGGTGTCGTCGGCATCTCCGGGCGCGGCCCGTTGCGTCCCAACGCCGCGGCGGTATTCGAGGCCAACACCGCTCCCGTGGTCGCCGTCGACATCCCCAGCGGCCTCGATGTGCAGACCGGTGCCGCCGACGGCCCACACGTGCGAGCCGTCCTGACCGTCACGTTCGGCGGCCTCAAACCCGTACATGCACTGGGCGAATGCGGTCGCGTCGAGCTCGTCGACATCGGCCTGGACCTGGCGCCCTCCGACCTGGCCGGGTTCGAGGTGGCCGATGTCCGGACCCACTGGCCGATCCCGGGGCCGCACGACGACAAGTACACCCAAGGGGTGACGGGCGTGGTGTCCGGCTCGGCGACCTATCCCGGTGCGGCCGTGTTGAGCACGGGGGCCGCGGTGGCTGCCACCTCCGGCATGGTCCGCTATGTGGGAAGCGCTGGACCGCAGGTGCTTTCGCACTGGCCAGAGGTGATCGCCGCGCCCAGTTCGCAGGAGGCAGGCCGGGTCCAGGCCTGGGTGGTCGGGCCCGGACTGGGCACCGATGACACGGCGAAGGCCGCGCTGCGTTTCGCGCTCGATTCCGACCTTCCGGTGATCGTCGACGCCGACGCTCTCACGCTGCTTGCCACCGATCCGGGCCTGCTCCGCGGGCGCAGCGCACCGACTGTGCTGACACCGCATGCCGGCGAATACGAGCGGCTGGCCGGAGATCCACCGGGCGCCGACCGCGTCGCCGCTACCCGCGGCCTGGCCGAAAAACTCGGCGCCACCGTGCTGCTCAAAGGCAACGTCACCGTCATCGCCTCGCCCGGGCACACCACGTATCTCAACCCTGCGGGCCAATCCTGGGCTGCCACAGCCGGATCCGGCGATGTGCTGTCCGGGATCATCGGCGCCCTGCTGGCCGCCGGACTGCCGGCCGGGGCGGCCGCGGCCGCAGCCGCCTTCGTTCATGCCCGCGCCGCCAACCTGTCGGCGGCCGACCCCGGTCCCAGCCCGGCGCCGACCTCGGCGTCACGCATCCTCGCCCATGTCCGCGCGGCGATCGCCGCGCTGTAGAAGAAAAGGATCTCCATGCCGCACAAGCACCGTCACACCCATCACATCTCGCCGGCCTACACCGGCAGGTTGGCGATGGCTCCCGTTCCGTCCCTGCGCCTGCCCGACGATGCGATGGAACCTGCAGCGGCGTACCGCTTCATCCACGACGAGCTGATGCTCGACGGCAGCTCACGGTTGAACCTCGCGACATTCGTCACCACGTGGATGGACCCCGAGGCCGAGAAGCTCATGGCCGAGACGTTCGACAAGAACATGATCGACAAGGACGAGTACCCGGCCACCGCAGCGATAGAGGCGCGCTGCGTGAGCATGGTCGCCGAGCTGTTCCACGCCGAAGGGCTGAGCGACGAGGATGCCTCGGCCGCATGCGGAGTCTCCACGATCGGCTCCAGCGAGGCGGTGATGCTGGGCGGCCTGGCGATGAAATGGCGGTGGCGGGAGAAGGTCGGAAAGGATTGGAAGGGGCGCACCCCCAACCTGGTGATGGGCTCCAACGTCCAGGTGGTGTGGGAGAAGTTCTGCCGGTACTTCGACGTCGAGCCGCGCTACCTGCCGATGGAAAAGGGCCGCTACGTGATCACCCCCGAGCAGGTGCTCGACGCGGTCGACGAGGACACCATCGGCGTCGTCGGGATCCTGGGCACCACCTACACCGGGGAGCTGGAGCCGATCGCGGAGATCTGCGCGGCGCTGGATCAGCTCGCGCAAGACAAGGGCCTGGACATCCCCGTGCACGTCGACGCCGCCAGCGGCGGATTCGTCGTCCCCTTCCTGCATCCCGACCTGGAATGGGACTTCCGGCTGCCGCGCGTGGTGTCGATCAACGTCAGCGGTCACAAGTACGGGCTGACCTACCCGGGCATCGGCTTCGTGGTGTGGCGCAGCAAGGAGTACCTGCCCGAGGACCTGGTGTTCCGGGTCAACTACCTCGGCGGCGACATGCCGACGTTCACTCTCAACTTCTCGCGGCCCGGCAACCAGGTGGTGGGCCAGTACTACAACTTCCTGCGGCTGGGCCGGGCCGGATACACCCAGGTCATGCAGTGCCTGTCGCAGACGGCGCGCTGGCTGGGGGACGAGCTGCGTGACAGCGAGCACTTCGAGCTGATCACCGACGGTTCGGCCATTCCCGTGGTCAGTTTCCGGCTCAAGGGCAATCCGGGGTACACCGAGTTCGACGTGTCGGAGGGGCTGCGCTCCTTCGGCTGGCAGGTGCCGGCCTACACGATGCCCGACGACGCCACCGACGTCGTGGTGCTGCGAGTGGTGGTCCGTGAGGGGTTCTCGGCCGATCTGGCCCGGGCGCTCAAAGAGGACACGATCACGGTGCTCGGGCGGCTCGACAAGCTCAAGCCACGCGGAGCGTTCGACGACCTGCAGCCGTTTGCGCACTAGAGGGTGCTAATCGGTCCGCTGATCTGGCCCGATGCCTACCTCTGGGACAATGGTCGGCGGTGATATGACATGCAGACGACTGAACTCGCGACCGCGCTGACCCCGCACGCCTCGCCGCGCGCGGTCGTGGACCTCGGCGCGATCGACCACAACGTCCGCCTGCTGCGTGAACATGCCGGCAGCGCCCGTGTGATGGCCGTGGTCAAGGCCGACGGATACGGCCACGGCGCGGTCGAGGTGGGCCGGGCCGCCTTGGCCGCCGGGGCCGCCGAACTCGGGGTGGTGACCATCGCCGAGGCGGTGGCACTGCGGGCCGGCGGGATCACCGCCCCCGTGCTGTGCTGGCTGCACCCGCCGGGCTCTGACTTCACCCCCGCGCTCGAGAACGATGTGCAGATCGCGGTGTCCTCGGTGCGCCAACTCGACGATGTGCTGGCGGCCGTGGACCAGACCGGCCGTACCGCGACGGTCACGGTGAAGGCCGACACCGGCCTGAGCCGCAATGGTGTCAGCCCGGCCGATTTCCCCGCGATGGTCGCCGCGCTGGGCCGGGCCCAGGCCGACGGCGCGATCCGCGTGCGCGGCATCATGAGTCACCTGGTGCACGGCGACGAGCCCGACAATCCGTTCAACGAGCTGCAGGGCAAGCGCCTCACCGCGATGCGGGAGCAGGCCGCCGAGCAGGGTGTGGTGTTCGAGGTGGCCCACATCGCGAACTCTCCCGCAGCGATGACCCGTCCCGATCTGGCCTTCGACATGGTGCGGCCCGGGATCGCGGTGTACGGCCTCAGCCCCATCCCGGAGCGCGGCGACATGGGACTGCTGCCTGCCATGACATTGAAATGCCCTGTCGCGCTGGTTCGTTCGGTGCACGCCGGCGACGGGGTGTCCTACGGTCACCGGTGGATCGCCGACCGGGACACCACGCTGGGGCTGCTGCCGGTGGGCTACGCCGACGGCATCTTCCGCTTGTTGAGCGGGCGGATCGAGGTGCTGATCAACGGCCGGCGCTGCCCGGCCGTCGGGCGAATCTGCATGGACCAGTTCGTCGTCGACCTCGGACCGGACGCCACTGACGTCGCCGAAGGTGACGACGCGATCTTGTTCGGCCCCGGCACCAAGGGCGAACAGACCGCCCAGGACTGGGCCGAACTGCTCGGCACCATCAACTACGAGGTGGTCACCAGCCCCCGCGGCCGGATCACCCGCACCTACCTACAGGCAGGTCGCGAGCGTTGAGTCGCAATGCTCAGTGGCTGGCCGGAGCGGCCGGGGTCACTGCCGTGGGTACGGTGGCGGGCAGGTCGGTGGCGCGGTCGCTGACCCGGCGCAGTACCGGCGAGGATCCCTACCTGGGTGAGGATTTCGAACGCCTCGATGCCGACCGCAGTTCCGTGGTGACGACCGACGACGGCGTCCCGCTGGCCGTGCGTGAAGTCGGCCCGAACGATGCACCGTTGACGGTGGTTTTCGCCCACGGTTTCTGTTTGCGCATGGGCGCCTTCTACTTTCAGCGCACCCGGCTGGCCGAACAGTGGGGTCCGCAGGTGCGGATGGTGTTCTACGATCAGCGCGGCCATGGTCAGTCGGGGACTGCACCGCCGGACACCTACACTGTCGAACAACTCGGGCGTGATCTGGAAGCGGTTCTGGCCGTGACGGTTCCACGCGGCCCCGCAGTGCTGGTCGGCCATTCGATGGGCGGCATGACGGTCCTCTCGCATGCCCGGCAGTTCCCGCAGCGCTACCCGAAAC
Organism: Mycobacterium sp. DL440; assembly: GCF_011745145.1. NCBI lineage: Bacteria > Bacillati > Actinomycetota > Actinomycetes > Mycobacteriales > Mycobacteriaceae > Mycobacterium > Mycobacterium sp. DL440. Next base: position 467,547 of record NZ_CP050191.1, read on the forward strand.
AGATCGTCGGCGCCGCGGTGATCTCCTCGGCGGTCGAGGGCGTGGCGCGCTCACCGCTAGGGGAGATCTTGCGCAACCCGGCGCTGGAGGCGGTGCGGTTTTTGGCCCGCTATGCCCCGGGCACGGTGCACCGCACCCGCGGCGCGGCTCGGTCGGTGATCGGGCCGATCCTGCGCGCGGCGTCCTACGGCGACGAGTCGGTCAGCCCCAGCGTGGTCGAGTTCTCCCAACGGATGATGCACGGCACGTCGATCACCACGCTGGTCGAATTCCTGCACGCCCTCGAGGTGCACGACGAGGCCGGCGCCCTGCGGGTGCTGGCCAAGGTACCGACACTCATCGCCTGTGGTGACCGGGACCTGCTCACCCCAATGGAATACTCAAAGGCCATGGCCGCACAGCTACCCCGCTCCGAACTGGTGATCGTCGGGGGAGCCGGTCATCTGGTCCAGCTTGAGGAGCCCGTGGTGATCGACGACGCACTGGTCCGCCTGGTGGAGCGGGCCACGCCCTCCAAACTGGTCACGCTGTCGCGCCGGGTCCGCGATCGGGTCTGGTTCCGTGGCTGAGCGCAGCGCCGGTACGGCCGAGCTCGCCACCACCGAGGACACCCTCGCCCTGGGCGCGACGCTGGGCGCGGGGCTGAAGGCCGGTGACGTGGTGGTGTTGTCGGGTCCGCTGGGGGCGGGCAAGACGGTGATGGCCAAGGGCATCGCGGCGGCCATGGATGTGGACGGGCCGGTGGTCTCACCGACGTACGTGCTGGCCCGGGTGCATCGCGCCCGTCGGGCGGATCGCCCGGCGATGGTGCATGTGGACATGTACCGGTTGCTCGACCATCCCGGTGTCGATCTGCTGGGGGAGCTCGATGCGCTCGACCTCGACACCGACCTGGATGACGCCGTGGTGGTCGTCGAGTGGGGCGAGGGCCTGGCCGAACGCCTCTCCGACCATCACCTGGACATTCGTATCGAGCGCGACACCGACACCGAGACGCGCACGGTGATCTGGCAGTGGAGCGCTCCGTGAACATCTTGACCATCGATACCGCGACCCCGGCGGTCAGTGCCGGCGTGGTCCGCCGAGCGGCGGAGGGCAGCGTGGAGGCCCTCGCCGAGCGGGTGACCGTAGACGCCCGCGCTCACGCCGAACAGCTCACGCCGAACGTGCTCGGCGCCGTGTCGGATGCCGGGATCACCGTTGCGGATCTCGACGCGGTCGTGGTGGGCTGCGGACCCGGCCCGTTCACCGGGCTGCGGGTAGGGATGGCCAGTGCCGCGGCGTTCGGTCATGCGCTGGGCGTTCCGGTGCACGGGGTGTGCAGCCTGGACGCCATCGGAATCCACACCGACGGCGATGTATTGGTGGTCACCGATGCGCGGCGGCGCGAGGTGTACTGGGCGCACTACCGCGACGGAGTCCGGGTCGACGGCCCGTCCGTCAACGCACCCGCCGATGTGGCGTCCGTACTGCAGACCTCGGTCGCCGCAGTGGCCGGCTCACCCGAGCACGCCGCACTGTTCGCCCTGCCCCGGCTCGACGTCGTGTACCCGACACCCGCGGGCCTGGTGCGCGCCGTGACCGATTGGCACGATCCGCAACCGCTGGTACCGCTGTATCTGCGCCGTCCCGACGCGAAACCCTCTGCGGCGGTGCGGAAATGACCGTGTTCGAGGCGTTAACCCGCGCCGACGCCGAGCGGTGCGCGGAGCTCGAAGCCAAGCTGTTCGCCGGTGACGATCCCTGGCCGGCCAAGGCATTCCTGTCCGAACTCGACGCCAAGCACAATCGCTACCTGGCCGCCCGCAGCGACGGTGTGCTCGTGGGCTACGCCGGTATCGCTCGGCTGGGCCGAATGCGCCCGTATGAGTACGAGATCCACACCATCGGCGTCGATCCAGAATTCCAGGGGCGCGGAATCGGGCGTCGGCTGCTCGACGACCTGCTCGACTTCGCCTCCGGCGGAACGGTTTTCCTGGAGGTACGCACCGACAACGAACCGGCCATCGCACTGTACGAAAGCGCCGGATTCGTCAACATCGGCCTGCGCAAGCGGTACTACCGCGTCAGTGGGGCCGACGCCTACACCATGCAACGCCTTCCCCAAGGGGGCCCGACATGATCATTCTGGCCATCGAAAGTTCCTGCGACGAAACCGGAGTCGGTATCGCCGATCTTGGGGACGACGGCACGATCCGCCTATTGGCCGACGAAGTCGCCTCCAGCGTCGACGAGCACGCCCGCTACGGCGGCGTCGTCCCCGAGATCGCCTCGCGCGCGCACCTGGAGGCACTGGGACCGACCATGCGCCGGGCCCTGGACACCGCGGGCATCGAACGGCCCGACGTCGTCGCCGCGACCATCGGGCCCGGGCTGGCCGGGGCACTGCTGGTCGGGGTGGCCGCCGCCAAGGCCTACGCGGCCGGCTGGAACGTCCCGTTCTACGGCGTCAACCACCTGGGCGGGCATCTGGCCGCCGACGTCTACGACCACGGACCGCTGCCCGAGAGTGTCGGCCTGCTCGTCTCGGGTGGACACACCCACCTGCTGCATGTGCGGTCGCTGGGGGAACCGATCATCGAGCTGGGCAGCACCGTCGACGATGCCGCGGGCGAGGCGTACGACAAGGTGGCCCGGCTACTCGGACTGGGTTATCCCGGCGGACGGGTGCTCGACGACCTGGCCCGCACCGGTGACCGCGACGCCATCGTCTTCCCGCGGGGGATGACCGGGCCGCGGGACGACCCGTACGTGTTCAGCTTCTCGGGCCTCAAGACCGCGGTGGCCCGCTATGTGGAGGCCCACCCGGAGGCCTCGCAGGCCGATGTGGCGGCCGGTTTCCAGGAGGCCGTCGCTGACGTGCTGACCGCCAAGGCCGTGCGCGCGGCCACCGACCTCGGGGTGTCCACCCTGCTGATCGCGGGTGGGGTAGCGGCCAATTCCCGGCTGCGGGAACTTGCCGAAGGACGTTGCACGGCAGCAGGTCTGACGCTGCGGGTGCCGAGGCCACGGCTGTGCACTGACAACGGCGCGATGATCGCCTCGTTCGCGGCACATCTGATCGCCGCCGGTGCGGCTCCGTCGCCGCTGGATGCGGCCAGTGATCCGGGGTTGCCGGTGGTGAAGGGACAGGTGGCATGAGTTCGGTCGAGGACAAACTTGAGGTCACCGAGCTGCTGTACCGCTACGCCGAGCTCATCGACGCCGGCGACTTCGACGGGGTCGGGGAGCTGCTCGGACGCGGCTCGTTCATGGGCGTGGCGGGTGCGCCGGCGATCGCCAAGTTGTTCGCGCACACCACCCGCCGGTTCCCGGACCACGGCAATCGCACCCGAACCCGCCACCTCGTGCTCAACCCGATCGTCGACGTCGAGGATGTGCAGGCAACGGCCCGCTCGACGTTCGTCGTCGTGCAGAAGACCGACACCGTGCCACTGCAGCCCATCGTGGTCGGGCGCTACGCCGACGTGTTCGCCCGTGACGAACATGGCTGGTACTTCACCGAGCGCACGGTGGACGTGGAAATGGTCGGGGACGTGTCCGACCACCTGATGATTCCGGTATAGGTACCGGCATCAGGCTGGCCCGCTACGCGGCCGTGTGGATGTTCACGACATGGATGTCGCTGGTGAACAGCCGTGCGCTCATCGGTACCGGTGGGGCGGTACTTCGATAGGTTCGGCCGGTTGGTGTGATGATTTCAGTGGTGTGCCGGCCGTACTGGTCGTAGCTGGTACGGGTCTGCCAGTCGGGGCACTCTTTTGAGTAATTGCACCGTTCGCAGAGCCCTTGGCCGTTGCCGGCACTGGTCGGACCGCCGTCGGCGTGGCGGGTGATGTGATCGATGTGCCGGACGGGTGCGTCGCAGAACGGGGTGCGGCAGGTTTGGTCACGCATCTTGATGAGCCACCTGAGGCCCTTGGGGAAGTTGCGCGCCGTCGATTCCATGGCGACCAGGTTGCCGGTGAGGGGATTGGCGTAGAGGCGGCGCACCGCAGCCTCTACCTCGGGGTCGAGCACGGCGGCCCAGGCCATCTGTCGGGCCACCTCTGCCGGGATCGGGCCGTATCCGTCGAGCACCGCCGGCTCAGAACCCTGGGCCAACAAGCTCTCGTCGGAGAGCACCAGATTGAGCGCGACCGGGACCGCCGCCCCGACCTCACGTCCAGTGACGCGTCGATAGAAGGCATCGGCCATCAACGGGCCCCGCCCCTCGCATCCACCTCCGGCGGCGATCGAGGCCGCCGCGGCGGCAGTAGCCTCCGCCTGCAACGCCTGATAGGCCGTGACGCCTTCGGCCGCGGTCAGCAGCGCCGTGAGGTACATCATGCCGTGTGGGGCCGGCCGCGCGGTGACGGTGCGATCGCACTGATGGCGGCTGATGCGCTCCATCACCGCGTCGTGGTCGAGTCGAATCGCCACTCGCCCGGCCTCGGCCTCAACCTTCCTGTCTCCCAGACCATCCAGCACGTCAGGATCGGCGCACAGTTCGGCATCCATTGCGCGGCGGTCTGCCGGTGACAGGCAGGCGGCCTGGTCGGCGATGATCATCGCTCGGGCCTCGGTGAGTACCCCGGACTCCAGTGCGGCGAGGGTGTAGGGCATGTCGTCAACCAGGATCCGGGACACCTTCAGGTACCTGGCTCCGTGCCAAGGCGAGGTCTTGCGGGCCAGGCCGACCTCGGAGGCCAGACCTCTGCCGCGCTGGTCGACGGGGATGCCCTCGGCCGCCTTGCGGGCATGACGTTTGGTTTCCAGTATGGCCATTACCTGTGCCTGCCCGGCGGCGATGCTGGAAGTAGCTCGGCTCATCGCGGCGAGCTGATCGACCAACGCCTCCTCGGTGGCGTCGGGATCGATCGTGAAACGCGACCCGAACATATGTTCGATAATAGTGTGGCAAGGTCGTGTATGCAACCGTTGACGACTTCAGCTCTCGGCGAGTTCTGGCGGCACGCACAGGCCCACCCTTGAGTGCTAGCACTCGCATGTATAGAGTGCTAGGTGGCACGCGGCCAACCCCCAGCGCCGGCACCCGCGACGACGGAGCGAGGGGCACGGGCGCATGCCGAACACCTGGTAACCGGCATCTGGGGATCCCCCCGGATCCACACCCAAACAAGTGGAGGGCTTCCATCGTGGCAGTCAACATCAAGCCACTCGAGGACAAGATCCTCGTTCAGGCCAACGCGGCCGAGACCACGACCGCATCCGGTCTGGTCATCCCTGACACCGCCAAGGAAAAGCCGCAGGAAGGCACCGTCGTCGCAGTTGGCCCCGGCCGCTGGGATGAGGATGGCGAGAAGCGGATCCCCCTGGACGTTGCCGAGGGCGACACCGTCATCTACAGCAAGTACGGCGGCACCGAGATCAAGTACAACGGCGAGGAGTACTTGATCCTGTCGGCCCGCGACGTGCTGGCTGTCGTCGCAAAGTAGTTCCGTAAAGGACCTCGTGTAACCGCCCCGGAGATCCCCGTGTTCAGCTCGGGTGATGTCCGGGGCGGTATGCGTTCTCAAGCAGAAAGACATCTATGAGCAAGCAGATTGAGTTCAACGAGACTGCGCGCCGTGCCATGGAGGCCGGCGTGGACAAGCTCGCCGACGCGGTCAAGGTGACGCTGGGTCCGCGCGGTCGGAACGTGGTGCTGGCCAAGGCTTTCGGTGGACCGCAGGTCACCAATGACGGTGTGACCATCGCGCGCGAGATCGACTTGGAAGACCCGTTCGAGAACCTCGGTGCCCAACTGGTGAAGTCGGTGGCCACCAAGACCAACGACGTCGCGGGCGACGGCACCACCACCGCCACCGTGCTGGCACAGGCGCTGATCAAGGCCGGCCTGCGCAACGTGGCCGCCGGTGCCAACCCGATCGCGCTGGGTCAGGGCATCAGCAAGGCCGCCGACGCGGTGTCCGAGGCTCTGCTGGCCGCGGCCACCCCGGTATCGGACGAAAAGGCCATCGCCCAGGTCGCCACGGTGTCCTCGCGCGATGAGCAGATCGGCCAGCTGGTCGGCGAGGCCATGACCAAGGTCGGTCACGACGGTGTGGTCACCATCGAGGAATCCTCGACGCTGAACACCGAGCTCGAGGTCACCGAGGGTGTCGGCTTCGACAAGGGCTTCATCTCGGCCTACTTCGTCAACGACTTCGACTCCCAGGAAGCGGTGCTCGAGGACCCGGTGATCCTGCTGCACCGCGACAAGGTCAGCTCGCTGCCCGACCTGCTGCCGTTGCTGGAGAAGGTCGCCGAGGCCGGCAAGCCGCTGCTGATCATCGCCGAGGACGTCGAGGGTGAGGCCCTGTCCACCCTGGTCGTCAACGCCATCCGAAAGACGCTCAAGGCCGTCGCCGTCAAGGCGCCGTTCTTCGGTGATCGTCGCAAGGCGTTCCTCGACGATCTCGCCGTGGTCACCGGCGGGCAGGTCGTCAACCCCGATGTGGGCCTGGTGCTGCGCGAGGCCGGTCTGGACGTGCTGGGTTCAGCCCGTCGCGTCGTGGTCACCAAGGACAGCACCGTGCTCGTCGACGGTGGCGGCTCCAAGGACGCGGTCGCCGATCGCGTCAAGCAGCTCAAGGCCGAGATCGAGTCCACCGATTCGGACTGGGATCGGGAGAAGCTGCAGGAACGGCTGGCCAAGCTGTCCGGCGGTGTCGCGGTCATCAAGGTCGGTGCGGCCACCGAGACCGACCTGAAGAAGCGCAAGGAAGCGGTCGAGGACGCAGTAGCGGCGGCCAAGGCTGCCGTCGAGGAGGGCATCGTCACCGGTGGCGGCGCGGCCCTCGTGCAGGCCCGCACGGCGCTGGTCAAGCTGCGCGGCGAGGTCGAGGGCGACGAGGCCCTCGGTGTCGACGTGTTCTCCTCCGCGCTGTCGGCCCCGCTGTACTGGATCGCCACCAACGCCGGCCTGGACGGCTCGGTCGTGGTGAACAAGGTCAGCGAGCAGGACAACGGCCAGGGCTTCAACGCCGCCACCCTGACCTACGGTGACCTCCTCGCCGAGGGCATCGTGGATCCGGTCAAGGTGACCCGCTCGGCGGTGCTCAACGCCGCATCGGTGGCGCGCATGATCCTGACGACCGAGACGGCCGTCGTGGACAAGCCGGCCGAGGAAGAAGATCACGGGCACGGCCACCACGGCCACGCTCACTAGAAGTAGTCCGAAACACCCCCGGCCATCAGGCCGGGGGTGTTTTGTTTCGACATGGACCGGATCTTTCAGTGGGTGTGGGATCGGTACGGGCCGACGTACTCCTGGGCGATCTGCGTCCTCGTTTACCTCGCGGGGCTGTCGGTCCACCTCGCCTTCCCGTTGATCATCGTCGCCTTCGAGGGATCCGATCGCTATGCGGAGGCGGCCGTCATCACTTGTGTCGCCATGCTGGTGCGGACCTACCTGTTCGTTCTTCCCGGCTCGAAGCGGTTGCGCCCGATCGAAAAGTGGGCAGCGGGCCACCAGGTCGATCCGATGGAGGCGCTGCGCGCCACTTATGTCTATGCGCGGAGGACGACTGCCCGAGTGCTCGCAACCGACGTGGTCTGGACGCCTTGCGTGGCGGTCGTTGTGGCCACGGTTGCCGGGGCGACCGAGTGGCGACTGGTCCAATACGGGGTTGTCGGTGCCGCGTACGGAGCGGCCACCGGAGTGATCGGCATTCACAGCTTCAGCGAGGGATCGCTGCGGCCGGTCAGGACCGCCATCGCCGGTGACACGGGAATCGGCGACTCCCTGCCGCGCTCTCACCCCACTTTTGCCGCGTGGTCCCACATCACCATGATCGCGATGGCGCTCGGATTCTCCACCGGGGCCGCGATCACGGCGTCCGTGATCGACCGCGCCCGCGAGGACCCGATCGTCTCCTTGGCAATCGGGTGTGCCTTGACGCTGATTGCCGGCCCGATCGCATTCATGGCGATCTCGCCCTTCTTGCGACCGATCCGCGACCTCGCCGAGGGGACCGAACGTGTTGCGGCAGGTGACTACATTCAACGTCTGCCGGTAGTTCAGGACGACGACCTGGGTGCCTTGTCGGCGGCATTCAACCGCATGCAGGCGGGTTTGGCTGAGCGGCAACGGCTTCAGGCAGCGTTCGGTACGTACGTCGACCCTGCTCTGGCGTCGCGGCTACTTGAGCAGGGTGACGATGTGTTCACTGGTGAGCGCCGCGAGGTGACGGTCATGTTCGTCGACATCCGCGACTTCACCCCGTACGCCGAGGCGAACAGCGCTGAGGATGTCGTGACTCGTCTCAATGAATTGTTCGACGTTGTCGTGCCTGCTGTGGTCGATGCCGGAGGGCACGTCAACAAGTTCCTCGGCGATGGCGCATTGGCTGTGTTCGGTGCTCCCAACGATCTTGTCGGCCATGCCGACTCTGCAGTGAACGCCGCGCTGTTGATGCAGCGATTGGTTGCCGAACGATTCGAGGGTGCGCTGCGAATCGGTATCGGCATCAACACCGGTGTGGTGATCGCCGGCACCATCGGTGGCGGCGGCAAGCTGGAGTTCACGCTGATCGGCGATGCCGTCAACGTCGCTGCCCGTGTCGAGCAACTCACCAAGACGACCGGCGACTCAATCCTGCTGACCCAGCCGACCGTTGACGCTTTGGAGGTCCGTCCAAGCGGGCTCACCGACCGGGGGCTTCACGAGCTGAAAGGCAAGTCAGCCGCGGTAAGAGTTTTCGGACTCGACCCATCGATGAGTTTTTGAGCCGCCGGTGGTCGGTACGGGCATGACTGACGAAACCATGAGCACCGCGTGCACGATCAACGCGCCGGTCGAAACCGTCTTCGCGGTGCTGGCCGACCCGACCGCCCATCAGGCGATCGACGGCACCGGTTGGGTGCGAGAGTCGCTCGACGGCAAGCGTCTGACCGAAGTCGGCCAGATCTTCCGGATGGCGATGTACCACGACAACTACGGCGGCATGCACTACGAGATGGCCAACCGGGTCGAGGTCTTCGAGTCACCGCGCGTGATTGCGTGGCTGCCGGGCCAAGGCGCTGACGATGCCAGCCTCGAATTCGGCGGCTGGATCTGGCGCTACGACCTTGAGCCGCTCGGTGACGACCGGACCGAGGTAACCCTGACGTATGACTGGTCAGCGGTGCCGGCGGCTCTTCGCGAACACATCGAGTTCCCGCCGTTCGACCGGCAGCACCTGGACAACTCGCTCAAGCACCTGACCGGGCTGGCGCAGGATCGGGCGTAGCTGTCGGCTGAATGGAGACCAGCCGAAACGCGTCAGGCCGGGAGTCGTCGGACACGAACCGCACAATCAGGCTGTCGGGAGGGAACTTGGTGGCCAGGTCATTGAGGGATCTGGGCAGGAACACCCTGGCCTTCGCATTGCCGTACCAATTGGGGTTTGACGGGGAGGTGTCGAGGTTGCCGACCCTCTCGATCGCGGTGTCCCATTCTTGAACCGGATCCGGTGGTGCGTCGCCGAATCCCGCCGATTTCAGGTATGCATCTGCTTGTCCCGCAAGGGTAATCGCCGCACCGCCGACCACCGGCGTCCCGGTGATAGTCCCGTCGATCACGTCGGCCGTCACGGATGTCAGCCGCGCCGTGCAGACGTTGTCGACGATGCTGGGCGGCACACAGAAACCGGGCAGCGGGTTCGCGTGGGCCGAGGCGGCATTCAAGATTGCCGGTACGGCAAGTGCCGCCATGGCGGCACCGACGGCGGTCATTGCTCGGCGACGATCATTCAGCATCGGGTTAACCCCCTTCAGACGCGCTGAACTGTATGTCGGCGCGTCCGCCACGGAAGTTACAGATCGTCAGCTCTCCTCGTCGAAGTTTTCGGGCCGGCGGTGGCGATCCCGGCGGTGGCGGTCGTAGCCGTGGGTGCGAATCGGTATCGGACCGAGACCACGACACGTGCAGCGGTAGTGCGGCTCTTCACGCCAGGTGGCCCACAATTCGGACATGACGGAACCGCGGGAGTCGCCGCGCGGGGTCTCGCGTCAAACGTTCCTGCGCGGCGCCGTCGGGGCGTTGGCCGCCGGAGCAGTGTTCGGGTCGAGCCGGGCCAGTGCTGAACCGGCCGGCTGGGGCGACCTCTCGGCCGCCATCAATGGGAAAGTGGTACTCCCGGACACCGGTGGGCAATTCGCCTCGGCCAAAAGTGTTTTCAACACCAACTTCAACGGCCTGGCGCCCGCGGCCGTGGTCACCCCGGCATCGGCAGCGGACGTGCAGCGGGCGATGGCCTTCGCTGCGGCACACAACCTCAAGGTCGCTCCACGGGGCGGCGGGCACTCCTATGTGGGCGCGTCGACAGCGAACGGGACGATGGTCCTGGACCTGCGCCAACTGCCCGGAGGCATCAACTACGACGCGGCGACGGGCCAAGTCACGGTGACGCCCGCGACCGGTCTGTACGCGATCCACCAGGCGCTGGCCGCAGCCGGGCGGGGCATCCCGACGGGCACCTGCCCCACGGTCGGCGCAGCCGGACACGCCCTGGGCGGTGGGCTGGGCGCCCAGTCGCGGCATGCGGGTCTGATGTCCGATCAGTTGGTGTCGGCGACGGTGGTGCTGCCCGGCGGTGCTGGGGTCACGGCGTCGGCCAACGAGCATCCGGACCTGTACTGGGCGCTACGTGGTGGCGGTGGCGGCAATTTCGGGGTGACGACCGCGCTGACCTTCGCCACCTTCCCGATCGGCGACGTGGATGTCGTCGGCCTGCATTACCCGCTGGAGTCGTTCGCGCAGGTTCTCCTCGGGTGGCAGAACTGGCTGCGTACCGCCGACCGCAACAGCTGGGCACTGGCCGACACCATCACCGATCCGCAAGGCGCACACTGTCGCATCCTGGCGACCTGCCCGGCGGGGTCAGGCAACAGCGTGGGAGCCGCCGTGGTCAAAGCGGTGGGGCTGCAGCCGACCAACACGGAGAACCGCACGTTCAATTACCTGGACCTGGTGAAGTTTCTGGCCGCCGACAATCTCAATCCGTCGCCGCTCGGCTATGTCGGCGGGTCCGATGTCTTCCCGACGATCACCCCGGCCGCGGCTCAGGGAATCGCTGCGGCGTTCAACGCGTTCCCTGCCGGAGCCGGCCGCCCGATCGTGATCATGCATGCGCTCGACGGCGCGCTGGCCACCGTGGGGCCGGGAGACACCGCCTTTCCGTGGCGGCGGCAGTCCGCACTGGTGCAGTGGTACGTGGAAACCTCCGGTTCGCCTGCGCCGGCGGCGAACTGGCTCAACACCGCTCACCAGGCAGTGGCACAGTATTCGGCCGGTGGCTATGTGAATTACCTCGAGGCGAACCAACCGGCATCGCGGTATTTCGGTGCCAACCTCTCCCGCCTGACTGCCACCCGGCAGAAGTATGACCCGGGCCGGGTCATGTTCTCGGGCTTGAACTTCTGAGGAGAGAGGAGGCGGCATGGACGAGATGTCTCCACAGACACCGGCGGCCGCGCACCGCATCGCCTTCGACGACGAGCTCTATTACGTCGCGGCCATGCTGCACGACCTCGGTCTGACCGACCCGTTCGACAGTCACCGCGTGGAGTTCGAGGAGGCGGGCGGGGACCTGGCGTGGGTATTCGGGGTGGCGGCCGGTTGGCCTGCTGACCGGGCCGCCAGGGCAACGGAGATCATCGTGCTGTCCGTTCCGGGAATCCGCTCGCGGCCATCGGCCTAACCTCGAGGCGACAGGTCTCACCCGGCACCGCAACGAGCGAAGGAACCGAGCATGCGAGCAACCGTGATGTATGGGGCCGGCGACGTACGGGTCGAGAATGTTCCCGACCCGATCTTGAAGGAACCGACCGACGCCATAGTGCGCGTCACCCGCGCGTGCATCTGCGGCAGTGACCTGTGGCCGTACCAGTCCATGCCGCACAAGGACGGCGGCCGACGGATGGGGCACGAGTTCATCGGAATCGTCGAGGACGTCGGCGCTGACGTGTCCGGATTTCGTCGTGGCGATCTGGTGGTGGCGCCCTTCGTGTGGGCGGACAACACGTGTGACTTCTGCCAGGAGGGATTGCAGACCTCGTGCCGTCACGGCGGTGGTTGGGGCGCGCCCGGCGTCGATGCCGGCCAGGGCGAGGCCGTGCGCGTTCCGCAAGCGCAGGGGACGCTGGTGAAACTTCCGGTGGCCGAGGACTCGGCGCTCATGCCCTCCCTGCTGACGTTGTCTGACGTCTTCTGCACCGGTCACCACGGCGTGGTGACGGCCGGGGTGGGGCCGGGATCCTCGGTGACGGTCATCGGCGATGGCGCGGTGGGATTGTGCGCCGTTTTGGCCGCCAAGCGGCTGGGTGCCGAGCAGATCATCCTGAACGGGCGGCACACCGTCCGCACTGACCTCGGGCGCGAATTCGGCGCGACCGACGTCGTCGCCGAACGTGGTGATGAAGCCGTCCAGAAGATCCGTGAACTCACCGGCGGCGACGGCACCCACGCGGTGATCGAATGTGTCGGCACCGAGCCGTCGCTGGCCACCGCCCTCGACGCGGTCCGCGCGGGTGGCCGCGTCAGCCGGCTCGGGGTTTCTCAATACACCGAGGTACCAATGGGTTTCGGCACCTTCTTCCGCAACGTCACCCTCACCGGTGGCGTCGCACCGGCCCGCGCCTACATCGAGGAACTGATGCCCGATGTTCTCGACGGCACCATCGAGCCCGGGCGGGTCTTCGACCGCACCATCGGCCTCGACGACACCCCTGACGGCTACCGCGCGATGGCCGATCGGGAGGCCCTCAAGGTGTTGATCGAGCCATGACACTGCTGCTGCACGATCGCGACGACCGCGGCGTCGTCACCCTCACACTGAACCGCCCACAGGCCTTCAACACGTTGTCCGAGGCGATGCTGACCGCCTTGGGCGAGGCCATTGATGCGCTGGCCGAAGACAGGACGGTGCGGGCCGTGGTCCTCGGAGCATCCGGCAAGGCGTTCTGCGCGGGCCATGACCTCAAGGAGATGCGGGCCGAACCGTCACTGGGCTACTACGAGCAACTGTTCGAACAGTGCACAGCCGTGATGCTGTCGATCCAGCGACTTCCGGTGCCGGTGATTGCGCGGGTCCAGGGGCTTGCCACGGCAGCGGGTTGTCAGCTTGTCGCGATGTGCGACCTGGCGGTGGCGGCTGAGGACGCGCGTTTCGCGGTCAGCGGCGTCAACGTCGGGCTGTTCTGCGCAACGCCGGGAGTGGCGTTGTCGCGCAACGTGCCGCGCAAGGCCGCCTTCGAGATGCTCGTGACCGGCGAGTTCATCTCCGCTGACCAGGCTTGCGCGCTGGGGCTGGTGAACCGCGTGGCTCAGGCTGAAGCCCTGGACGACGAAATTGAGGCGCTGGTCGCGAGCATCGTGGCGAAGCCCCGTGTCGCCGTGGCGATGGGAAAAGAGTTGTTCTACCGGCAGATTGACGTCGACATCGAGTCCGCGTTTGTCGACGCGGGCACGACGATGGCCTGCAACATGATGGATCCCAGCGCCCTCGAGGGCGTCCAGGCCTTCATTGACAAGCGCCCGCCTGCTTGGCCGGGCGTCAGCGGCGCTGCAGCTCGATGACCGGGATGACGCGGTCGGTCTTGGTCTGGTACTCCCCGAATCCCGGTGCCTTCTCGACGATGCGCGGGTAGGCGGCGTCCCGCTCGGCCAGTGGCATCTCCCGAGCATGTACGTCGTAGGCGTCGGTGCCGATTTCGATGTGGGTATCGGGATGTGCGCGCAGATTGTGCAACCATGCCGGGTCGACGTCGGCGCCGGCATAGGAGCCGACGATGGCGAGTTTCCCGTCGAGGTCGAACGCCATGACCGGGTTGATTCGCTCCTTGCCGGACTTGGCCCCGGTGGTGTGCAGCAGGAGCAGCGTCGCACCCTCGAACGGGCCGCCGACCTTGCCTCCGTTGGCGCGGAACTCGGCGATGATGTTGTCATTCCAGTTGTCTGCCATGTAGTCCTTCCTACGCCGACGCATCTCGACGGTGCACTGAGATCGCGAAATCGCGGTGTGGTTCATAGCTCAGTCGTGGTGATGTGCACCGACGAGGTGAGGGTCTGATGTACCGGGCAGCGCTCGGCGATGCCCATCAGCCGTTCCCGTTGAGCGTCGTCGAGGACGCCGATCAACTCGATCTCGCGGTCGATGTGGTCCAGCATGCCCTTGGTGGTTTCGCAGTCCGCACAGTCTTTGGCATGAATACGGGAGTGCCGTAACGCTACTCGGACTTGCTCAAGCGGCCAGCCTTTGCGGTTGGCGTACATCCGCACCGTCATGGACGTGCACGCGCCCAAGCCGGCCAACACCAGATCGTAGGGATTCGGGCCGGCGTCGCTGCCCACCGGGAGGGGCTCGTCAGCGATGAGTTGGTGGCGACCGGCGGTGATCTGCTGGGTGTAGGTACCCGCGCCTGATTCGGCGACGGTCACCACACCGACCGGCGATGCGGTGTCGCGCCCGGATTCCTCAGATGTCATGCCGCGCTCCTCAGCAGGTCGACCGATGGCTTTCCCGATCGGATCGTCGCACGAGTTGCCGCCCCGAACCCGGCCGTTGCGGATCGGCGCGCGGCGAGGTTCTGGAATTGATCAAGTGATTTGGAGGCACCTTTGCGGCGCCACGCAATCCCGGTCAGTTCGCCAGGACGATATCGACGGTGGCCCCAAGCGGTCCGGATCGCCGATGATGTCGATGACGTGAATCAGCCGGTCGGATTGCCCACGTCGGCGATGCCGCGCCGGCTGACTTTCAGCCACGCGGCCTGGACTGCATCGTCGGCGTCATGCACTGAACCGAGTAGCCGGTGGGCGACCGCGCGCAGGTGGTGCCGATCCTCCTCGAATCGGGCGGCCAGGGCCTCCAGGTCGTTCACAGCGTCACCTTTCGGGCGTCGGAAACGTCATCAAGGTGAACCACCACCGCCGCAACCGAACATGGGAGACGACCATCATGACCCTACAACTCGGCACGATCGCGGCCGTGATCGTCGCGATCGCCATCGCGGCCAATGGGGCGATGGCTGTCGCGGACCTCGTCGGGGTCCGCTTCGTCCTGGCCAACTCGGCAGAAGTCGGCGTCCCGCGGACCTGGGTACCGACGCTCGGGCTGCTCAAGGGCGCGGGCGCCGTCGGACTGCTCGCGGGCCTGTTGGCTTTCCCGCCGCTGGGCGTCGCCGCCGCGATCGGGCTGATCGCGTTCTTCGTCGGCGCCCTCATCACCCACATCCGCGCGCGGGTGTTCTACAACATCGCCTTTCCCGCCGGGTTCCTCGTGCTCGCGGTGCTGGCGCTGGGCGCCTTCGCGGCAGGCTGACCCAGCCCGGCTGTGAAGTCTGCTGTGGGGCTCAGGCGCTGCGGCGGATGCCCCGCTTGAGCAAAAGCTCGCGCTCGGACTCGCTCAACCCGCCCCAGATGCCATACGGCTCGCCGACGGCGAGCGCGTGCGAGCGGCACTGGGTGATCACCGGGCAACTGCGGCACATCTCCTTGGCACGCACCTCACGCTGCGCCCGGGCGCGCCCGCGTTCGCCATCGGGATGGAAGAACACCGACGAATCGACTCCACGGCAAAGCCCCTGCATTTGCCAATCCCAGATATCCGCATTGGGTCCGGGAAGTTGCTGCGGCTGCGGCATTTGGAAAACCCCTCTCTGCTCGCCCATTTCGCCAGAAGTGGGCGGGTATGAGTCGGTGGAACCGAACTGAGCTCATGTCGCCAATGACCGCTCGTGCACACAAACTAGGGGGGCCCGATAAAGCGAGTCAATACCTCGCCGGTGTGCGAAAGGACATAACCGCAGGTCGAGAATTTACATCACGTTCATCATTGCGGCGCGGTGACTGAGACATCGGTGTTGAGGATCTGCTAGAGGTCTTCAGGTTTTCCCTGTTGGACCAGGCCGGGGCGATCTATGCAATTCCGGGCGGCCGACAGTTAGTTGACGCGCCATTAACATTCGAGCCATCAATTATTAACTAATGCTCATATCGCAAGATTTAATACCCGGTTCCGCCGGTGCCCGGTTCCCGTGGACCCCCGAAGCGCGCCGTATTGATACCGTCGCCTACCGATGACGACATCCGCACCTGCTGCCTCGATGCTGGCTGACGCTGCTTTCGGGGCCAATCCCGGCCGCTGGCCGTTGCCCAGCGCGGTCACCCCGCACGAGCGCTGGCTGCGGGCCGTCGCTGCAGGCGGGCAAGGGCGGTACGCCTGCGCGCTCACCGAGCTCGCCGCGATCCTGCGGTGCCAGGACTCCGGTCCGTTGGTCTCGCTGGCGCACAGCACCCGCGCTTCTTTTCTTCGCCAGCTGGGCGGGCACGTACGCGCTCGCAGCGCCGACGGTCAGGCGTTGGCTCACCGCGGTGATGATGACGAGGCCGCCGCCGACGCGCTCGTCGGGCTCGCCGCGGACGCCCTCGGGGTCGGTCGGTTCGGCGCATCGGCCCGACTGCTGGACCGGGCGCGTGCCGTCGATACTCCCGACGACTCGCGCCAGCGGATCCGACTGTCGTGGGTGAGTGCCGAACTGGCGATGGTTCAGGGCGATGGCTCCGCGGCGGTGCAGCATGCCCGCCGCGGTGTGGCCGCAGCAGCCGATCACCGCTCGACGCGCCACCGCATCAAATCTGAAGTCGTGCTGGCCGCGGCGCTGTGCAGCGCCGGCGAGTTCGACGCCGCCCGGGAGGTCGCCGACGTAGCACTGCTGGCCACCGAGAAATCCGGGCTGGTCCCGCTGCGCTGGGCGTTGGCCTGCGTGCTGGCCGACATCGGAAGTAGCACGCACGACGCTCCCCAAATCAGCCGGATCCGGGACCTCAGCGCCGATACAGTGCGTCGCAGAGGCGGGGTGTGGGCCGGCGCCTAAACCCGGCACCGTCCAGGGCACCGCCTCATTGATCGTTATTGTTTAGCTGAGCCAATCCGCCGCGAGTGTCGGTGCAACGTAACGCTGGAGAGATCGCCCACGATGACAAGTTCGGGAGACCGTCTCGACGTTGTCGTTGCTGAGGCAGTGGCAGGGGATCGGAACGCGCTCTCGGAAGTGCTGGAGATCATTCGGCCGATCGTCGTTCGGTATGTCAGGGCGAGGGTGGGGGCGACCGAGCGCAGTGGTCTATCAGCTGATGACGTTGCGCAGGAGGTGTGCTTGGCCGCCATTACGGCGCTGCCGCGCTACAAAGATCAGGGACGCCCGTTCCTGGCCTTTGTCTACGGCATCGCTGCGCACAAGGTTGCTGACGCGCATCGCGCGGCAGGCCGGAACCGTGCCGAGCCCACCGAGGTGGTGCCCGAGCGGTTTTCCCTTGACGCGGGGCCCGAGCAGTCCGCTCTCGACACCGAATCTTCTGAACGGATGGCCCGGCTGCTGTCCGTGCTGCCCGAGAAACAGCGCGAGATCCTGATCCTGCGTGTCGTGGTCGGGATGAGTGCCGAGGAGACCGCCGAGGCCGTCGGGAGCACTGCCGGCGCCGTGCGTGTCGCCCAGCACCGCGCACTGGCCCGGCTGAAGAACGAGATCATGGCGACGGGGCGGGACCATGCCTGACTTCGGCCGCTGGACCTCGAACGGTGGTGATCCGTCCCTCAACGAGATCAACCGGTCCGAGAAATTCATCGAGGCACTGTCCCTCGAGCATCAGGTCTACGCGACCGACCGGGAGGAAGCCGAACTGGCCGTCCTGCTGACGGGGTGGCGCGATGACGCACGCCGCACCCCGATGTCGGGTATCGCGACGCCGCGTGAGGCCGTCAAAGCGCTCGACAAGGCCACCGCGCAGGGGCGGGTGCGTTTCCCGATGGCACTGGTGGGGTCGATGGCCGCCGCCGTGCTGTGCCTCGGCGGGTTCGGGGCGGCCGTGTACGGCTCCGGTCCGGGCGATGCCCTGTACGGCGTGCGCGGACTGGTCTTCGGATCGGCGCCGGTGACGCGCGACGTGGGGGTCGAGCTGGCGTCGAGCGAGCTCAAACAGGTCCAACAGCTGATCGACGACGGGCAGTGGGATCAGGCCCAGCAGAAGTTGCAGACCATCACCACCACCGTTGCCACCATCGACGACGAGCAGCGCAAGCAGCAACTCGTCGACCAGTGGCAGCAGTTGTCGGTCAAGGTGGAGAACCGCGACCCGAACGCGACCGTGCCGCCCGATGCGCCACCGGTGGTGTTGCCGGAGGTGACGGTGACCACGACGCCGTACCCATCCGAGAGCACGCCCGGGGAGACCCCGACGTCCACACCGACGACTGGGCCTTCGACCTCGCCGACAGAGCCCAGCCCGGGTTCGGAGACGTCCACGCCATCTACGTCGCCGTCGGAGAACCCGACGTCCCAACCGACGACCACCCAGCCGTCGACCCCGTCGTCCTCGACCGCGGCACCGACGCCGTCGAGCAGTGCTGAGCCGACGACGAGCGCGCCCGCGCCGGCGACAGCTCCCTCGCAACCGGTCACACAGTCTTCGGCGACGCATACGACGTCGGCTCCGACCACCTCGGCGGCGCCGGCGGCCGAAGCACCTCCGGCGACCACGACGGTCGCGCCGTCCGTGGAGCCGACATCTGTGCCGTCAGCACCGCCGGTGCGCACGACGCCGGCCGCGCCCGCAGAGACTGGGAGTGGCGAAAGTCACGGAAGCCCGTCGGGCGGGCACAGCGGAGAGGGGCCGGCCATGCCGGCTATCGAGGTGCCCCTGTTGCCGGGGCTAGACGGCGGTCAGCGGTAGCCGTCGGTTTCCGATGTCGCCTCGTTGAGGGATGCATCGGCGTAGCCGCGGCAATAGTCCCACGTCACGTAGGCGTCGGGTTCGGGATCGTAGGCTGGCTCGTGTGGGCGCACGGTGCCGTCGACAAGTAGTTGCAGCAGGTTGGCCCGCAGCATGTCCCAGTCGTGGTAGTGGTCCTGCTGGCATTCGTCACAGCACACGACGAGGCCACGAATTCCCTTGTGCGCCAACAGTGCTTCGTAAACCGCGAGATCGGCTAGATCAGCCTCGACAGCCGTCCGTTCCTGGGGGTCCAGAGGCTGGCCCGGCTCGATCGCGTCCAGCGCAGCAGACGGATCGCAAGGATCGTCGGCAAACGGATCGGGCGGCAAACCAGGGGGGAGGTGGTCACGCACGAGTCCCACACTACGCAGCCGTACAGGTATCGCGCCAGCCGTCCTCATGCGCGCGGTGATCTGCGCCTGAGGTGCAAGGAGCGGCGACATCACTGTCAATATGCGAGCCGATAGAATCGGGTTACAAGCCCCACGCCTGCCACTGGAGGCCCCACCCATGTCGATCGCTGAAAGCAGCGTTCCCATCGCCGTACCGGTCCCCACCGGCGGCGACGATCCCACCAAGGTCGCAATGCTCGGCCTCACCTTTGATGATGTGCTGCTGCTGCCGGCTGCCTCTGATGTGGTCCCGGCCACCGCTGACACCTCGAGCCAGCTGACCCGGAACATCCGTCTGCGGGTGCCGATGGTGAGCTCCGCGATGGACACCGTCACCGAATCGCGGATGGCCATCGCGATGGCCCGCGCCGGCGGCATGGGTGTGCTGCACCGCAACCTTCCCGCCGCCGAACAGGCCGCCCAGGTGGAGACGGTGAAGCGGTCCGAGGCCGGCATGGTCACCGACCCGGTCACCTGCTCGCCGACAGACACCCTGGCCGAGGTCGACGCGAAGTGCGCCCGCTTCCGGATCTCCGGTCTACCGGTTGTGGACAGCTCGGGCGCGCTTGTCGGAATCATCACCAACCGCGACATGCGCTTCGAGGTCGACGAGAACAAGCCAGTCGCCGAGGTGATGACCAAGGTGCCGCTGATCACCGCGCAGGAAGGCGTGTCCGCCGAGGCTGCGCTGGGTCTGCTGCGCCGCCACAAGATCGAGAAGCTGCCGATCGTCGACGGCCACGGCAAGCTGACCGGCCTGATCACGGTCAAGGATTTCGTCAAGACCGAACAGTTCCCGCTGTCGACCAAGGACAGCGACGGCCGGCTGCTGGTCGGCGCCGCGGTCGGCGTCGGGGAGGACGCCTGGGCGCGGGCCATGACGCTGGTCGACGCCGGTGTCGACGTGCTGGTCGTCGACACCGCCCACGCCCACAACCGGGGCGTGCTCGACATGGTGGCGCGGGTGAAGCAGACCGTGGGCGACCGCGTCGAGGTCGTCGGCGGCAACGTCGCGACCCGTGCCGCGGCGGTTGCGCTGGTGCAGGCCGGCGCCGACGCGGTCAAGGTCGGTGTGGGCCCCGGCTCGATCTGCACCACCCGTGTGGTCGCCGGTGTCGGCGCCCCACAGATCACCGCCATCCTGGAGGCGGTGGCAGCCTGTCGCCCCTACGGCGTCCCGGTGATCGCCGACGGCGGCCTGCAGTACTCGGGGGACATCGCCAAGGCGCTGGCGGCCGGCGCATCGACGGCCATGCTGGGCTCGCTGCTGGCCGGCACCGCCGAATCACCCGGTGACCTGATCTTCGTCAACGGCAAGCAGTTCAAGAGTTACCGCGGCATGGGCTCGCTGGGTGCCATGCAGGGACGCGGCGGTGGCAAGTCCTACTCCAAGGACCGCTACTTCCAGGACGATGTGCTCTCCGAGGACAAGCTGGTGCCTGAGGGCATCGAGGGCCGGGTGCCGTTCCGCGGTCCGCTGGGATCGGTGATCCATCAGTTGACGGGCGGGTTGCGGGCGGCCATGGGTTACACCGGCTCGGCGAGCATCGAGCAGTTGCAGCAGGCGCAGTTCGTCCAGATCACGGCGGCCGGGTTGAAGGAAAGCCACCCCCACGACATCACCATGACTGTCGAGGCCCCCAACTACTACACCCGCTGAACCGGTGGGGCAGGAGACTAAGAACAGTCATGCGCGACATGGTTGAAATCGGCATGGGCAGAACCGCCCGCCGCACCTATGAGCTCGACGACGTCACGATCGTGCCCTCGCGGCGCACCCGCTCGTCGAAGGACGTCTCGACGGCCTGGCAACTCGATGCCTACCGCTTCGAGGTCCCGGTCATCGCACACCCGACCGATTCCCTGGTGTCGGTGGAGTTCGCGATCGAGATGGGTCGGCTCGGCGGGCTCGGCGTGCTCAACGGCGAGGGGCTGATCGGCCGGCATGCCAATGTCGAGGAGAAGATCGCCCAGGTGCTGGATGTCGCTGCGTCGGCACCTGACGATTCGGCCGCGATCCGGATGCTGCAGCAGTTGCATGCCGCCCCGCTGGATCCCGACTTGCTCGGCGCGGCGGTGGCCCGTATCCGTGAGGCCGGGGTGACGACCGCGGTCCGCGTCAGCCCGCAGAACGCCCAGGCGCTGACCCCGACGCTGGTGGCCGCCGGGATCGACCTGCTGGTCATCCAGGGAACCATCATCTCCGCCGAGCGGGTCGCTTCCGATGGCGAGCCGCTCAATCTCAAGACGTTCATCTCCGAACTCGACGTACCGGTGGTGGCCGGCGGCGTGCTCGACCATCGCACCGCCCTGCACCTGATGCGCACCGGCGCTGCGGGCGTGATCGTCGGCTACGGCTCCACGGCCGGTGTCACCACGAGTGACGAGGTGCTCGGCATCAGCGTGCCGATGGCCACCGCGATCGCCGACGCGGCGGCTGCCCGTCGTGAGTACCTCGACGAGACCGGCGGCCGGTACGTGCACGTGCTGGCCGACGGTGATATCCACAGCTCCGGCGACCTGGCCAAGGCGATCGCCTGTGGTGCCGACGCCGTCGTGCTGGGCACGCCGCTGGCGGTGGCTGCCGAGGCCCAGGGCGCTGGCTGGTTCTGGCCGACCGCGGCTGCGCACCCGTCGTTGCCGCGCGGTGCCCTGCTGCAGGTGGCAGTCGGGGAGCGGCCGGGCCTGGAGCAGGTGCTGACCGGGCCGTCCGATGACCCGTTCGGCTCGTTGAACCTGGTCGGCGGCCTGCGCCGGTCGATGGCCAAGGCCGGGTACTGCGATCTCAAGGAATTCCAGAAGGTGGGCCTGAGCGTCGGCTCCTGATGCCGACCTTCGCGTGGGCTCCTTTTGCCGCTTTCGCCCCCAGGGTCCACAGCCTTCTTTACAAGTTAGGGACTCCTGTCTAGAAAGTTACCTGTGGGTAGCGTCATACTGGTCACATGCAGCCTGACTATGACGTCTTGGTGATCGGTTCGGGATTCGGCGGCAGCGTCAGTGCGCTGCGGCTGACCGAGAAGGGCTATCGGGTCGGTGTGCTCGAAGCCGGCCAGCGGTTCACCGATCCGGACTTCGCCAAGACCTCCTGGGATCTGCGCAAGTTCCTCTGGGCACCGCAGTTGGGCATGTACGGCATCCAGCGCATCCACTTGCTGCGCAATGTGATGATCCTGGCCGGCGCCGGTGTCGGCGGTGGATCGCTGAACTACGCCAACACCCTGTACGTGCCGCCGGACCCGTTCTTCAACGATCCGCAGTGGAAGGACATCACCGACTGGCGGGCCGAGTTGATGCCGCACTACGACCAGGCCCAGCGGATGCTCGGGGTGGTGAAGAACCCGACCTTCACCGATGCGGACCGCATCGTCAAAGAGGTCGCCGATGACATGGGCTGCGGGGACACGTTCGTCGCCACGCCGGTCGGGGTGTTCTTCGGTCTCGACGGTGAGATGACTCCCGGCAAGACCGTGCCGGACCCCTTCTTCGGCGGAGCCGGTCCGGCCCGCACCGGGTGTATCGAGTGTGGCGAATGCATGACCGGCTGCCGCCATGGCGCCAAGAACACGCTCGTCAAGAACTACCTCGGCCTGGCGGAATCCGCTGGGGCGCAAGTGCATCCGATGACCACGGTGACGAGCTTCGAGCAGCGCGCAGACGGGCTCTGGGAGGTCACCACCGTGCGCACCGGCAGCAAGCTGCGCCGCAAGCGCAAGACGTTCACCGCGACGCACCTGGTGCTGGCCGCCGGGACGTACAACACCCAGAAGCTGCTGTTCAAGATGCGCGATACCGGAAAGCTCAACAAGCTGTCGGAGAAGCTCGGGGTGCTGACCCGTACCAACTCCGAGTCGATCGTGGGTGCCCAGACCCTCACGGTGACACCCGGCATGGATCTCACCCACGGCGTCGCGATCACCTCGTCGATCCACCCCACCGCTGACACTCACGTGGAACCGGTGCGGTACGGCAAGGGCTCCAATGCCATGGGCCTGTTGCAGACGCTGATGACCGACGGCACCGGGCCGCAGGGCACCGACGTGCCCCGCTGGCGGCAGTTCCTCGATCAGGGCCGCCAGGATCCGGGCAAGCTGATCCGCCTCCTGAACCCGCAGCGGTGGAGTGAGCGCACGGTGATCGCGCTGGTGATGCAGCACCTGGACAACTCGATCACCACATTCACCAAGCGTGGCCCCGGCGGCAAGCGCGTGATGTCGTCCAAGCAAGGACACGGCGAGCCGAACCCGACCTGGATCCCGGTCGGCAACGAGGTGACCCGCCGGATGGCCGCCAAGATCGACGGCGTGGCCGGTGGCACCTGGGGTGAGCTGTTCAACATCCCGCTCACCGCACACTTCCTCGGCGGCGCAGCCATCGGCGACAGTGCCGAGCACGGCGTCATCGACCCGTATCAGCGCGTGTACAACTACCCGACGCTGTATGTCATGGACGGCGCGGCGATCTCGGCGAACCTCGGGGTGAATCCGTCGCTGTCGATCACCGCGCAGGCCGAACGCGCGGCGTCGCTGTGGCCGAACAACGGGCAGAACGACCAGCGGCCGGGTCAGAACGAGCCGTACCGGAAACTGGCTCCGATCGCTCCCGAGCGTCCCGTGGTGCCGGCCGACGCGCCCGCCGGGCTGCGGCGGCTGCCCATCGAACCGGTCAACTCAGGCGGTTAGCACCCGCCCGATTCCGGGTATTTAACCCTCGCCAGGGCGAGGCCCGGGCCGGAGGGTGTGACGATGCGCGAGGCGTTCCACGACGAGTTGGCTGCGCTGTGCAACCAGCTTGCAGAGATGTGTGGGCTGGTGATCAGCGTCTACGGCGGCCGCATCGAGGAGTCGGCATTTCGGCTTCTGGTTTTGCAGCAGCCGGTGGCCAGCGAGCTGCGCATGGTGGTCGGATCGATGCACATCGCGGCCGATCTCGACCGGATGGGTGCACTCGCGGTCCACGTCGCCGACATCTCCCGGCTCCGTCATCCCGATTGCGCCCTGCCGGACGAGGTGCGCACGAGCTTCACCGAGATGGGTGTGCAGGCAGTGGCGTTGGCGCAGACCGCCCAGGACGTGCTGGTGTCGCGGGACCCCGACGTCGCCGCGCGCCTGCGTGACGAGGACGACGCCGTCGACGCTGAGCACCGTCACTTGTTCACCCTGCTGTTGGACCGTCAGTGGGATGACGGGGTGTGCTCGGCGGTCGACGTCGCATTGCTGGGCCGCTACTACGAGCGGTTCGCCGATCACGCGGTCGAGATCGGCAAGCGGGTGATCTTCGAGGCGACGGGCGGCCGGCCCGAGCACAAGAAGCTGGCCTGAGCGGTTAATGCCCGTCGGGAGTGGATTCCAGCAGGGCGGTGAACAGCCGGGTCAGCGTGTCGATGTCGATCGTGCCCGGTTGGAGCACCTCTTCGGTGGCAATCCCCGAGATGATCGTGACCACCAATTGCGCCAGTGCCGACAGCTGCTTCCCTGGCAGTGACGTGCCGGCCTGTTCGACGATCCGCAGGGCTTGATCGGCGGCCGTGCGGCGCCTGGCCACCAGGCGTTCACGCAACTCGGGATCGCGTACCGCGCGCAGCCAGTACTCGATCAGCACGATCTGGTACTCGTTCTGATCGTGGATTGAGTCCAGGGTTGCGCGGCTCAGTGCTGCGGCGATCGCGGCGGTGTCACCGTGCCCCCTGTCGAGCGCGGTGGCGATCAGGGCGCCGCGGCTCTCGAACTGCCGGTCCAGTAGGGCCAGGAACAACTCGTCTTTGGATTCGAAGTTGGAGTACACCGCGCCCTTGGTGAATCCCGCGGCGTGACCGATGGCGTCGATGGTGGCGCCGGCGAAGCCTTCGGCCGCGAAAACCGTCAGTGCGGCATCCAGGATCCGGTCGCGAACCTCGTCGCGTGTGGGGCGGATGCGTGCCGGTTTGACAGCAGTCATGACCAACACAATACTCGCTAGTATCGAATGGATACCAGTGAGTATCGAAAGGTCGGAGATGGAAGACAAGGACGACGTCGCGGACACCGGGGAGACCCAGGTCGCCGCGCCGCAGATCTCCACAGCCGGGCTTGGGGTTGACGGCGAGCACGGGCCGCTGTTCTCCGGCATCGACTTGGAGCTCACACCGGGATTTCACGCCATCCAGATGCCCGGGGGCTGGGGCCAGACCGCTCTGCTGCTGACCCTGGCCGGACGCCTGGCGCCCACCCACGGCACCGTGACGGTCTGCGGCGAGACTCGGCCCCGCGACATTCGACGGCACTGCGCGATCGCGGCCTTCGCCGACATCGACGAACTCGAAGACTCGGTCACCGTGCAGACGGTGCTCGCCGAGCAACGCCGATGGCTGGCCCCGTGGTATCGGCGGGTGCCGGCCGAAGCCGGCGAGTCCGCACTACGTGAGGTGTTCGGCGACCTGACGCCGCCCGCACCGGAGACCTACAACAGCGAACTGTCCGACCTCGACCTGTTTCTGCTGAAGGTCACCCTGGCACTGTTCTCGAATCGCCCGATCCTCGTGGTCGGAGATCTCGAACAGGTCAGGGACAACTGCCGGCGCGCAATCGCGGTCGAGCGGCTCGGTGCCATCGCCACCCAGCGCAGTGTCGTTGTCGGAGTGACCAATCCGCTCGGCCACGAAGCTCCCGGCCACGATCTGCACGACCACCGCATCCTGACCGGAAAGAACTGACATGTTGGCTGGACTCACCGACCTGGTTGCGGGCTCGGAAATCAAACGCTTCGGCCGCAGCCGGATGACCCGGGCTGCGATCGTGGTGCTGATGCTGCTGCCGCTCGTCTACGGCGCGCTGTATCTCTGGGCCTACTGGGATCCCTTCGGTCAGGTCGACAAAATGCCGGTGGCACTGGTCAATTCGGACCGGGGAGCGGTGGTGTCGGGACAGCAGGTCAATGTCGGCGCTGAGATCGCCAAGAGCCTGACCGACGATGCCAGCCTGAACTGGCATGTGGTGGATGAGGAAGAGGCACGCAACGGCGTCGACCACGGCACGTACTACTTCATGCTTGAACTGCCGCCGGATTTCAGTGAGGCGATCGCATCACCGCTGACCGGGAAGCCCAAACAGGCCAACTTGAATGCGGTCTACAACGACGCCAACAACTACATCTCGTCGAACATCGGCCGCACCGCGATCGATCAGGTGCTCAACGCGGTGTCGACGCGGATCTCGGGCCAGGCGGTCAACCAGGTGCTCTCGGTCGTGGTCAGCTCCGGCGCCGGGATCAAGCAGGCCGCCGACGGCGCGGCCCAACTCGCCGACGGGGCAGTGAAAGTCGATGACGGCGCCGGTCAGCTGGCCGCCGGCCTGCACACTGCGCGGTCCGGCTCGGCGCAGCTGGCCACCGGCGCCAAGCAACTCTCCGATGGGATCAACAAGGCCACCGATCCGCTGGTCGCGGTGACCTCGGCGCTGTCGAAGATCGGTGGCGACACTCAGAAACTGGAAGACGGCACCGTCGCGCTGCGTCAGGCCAATGACCAGATCGGTGCCATCACCGGGGCGCAGGATTCCGCCGCGACCGCGTTGACGTCGGTGATCGACCAGCTCTCGACCAGCCCCGATCCGATCGCCAACAATGCCGCCGGAACTCTGCGCGGGGTGGCGGATGATCTTCGGTCCCACCAGTTCACGCCGCAGATTCGCCAGCAGCTCACCGACGCCGAAAACGCGGCGATCTCGATGACCTCGTCGCTGCGTAACCCCGGCAGCCCGCTGAACTCCGCGCTCGATCAGGTGGGCAGCAAGAACTCTGATCTCAATGCCAAGCTGAACCAGCTGCGCGGCGGAGCGCAGCAGCTCGCCTCGGGCAACGCCGAATTAGCCAGTGGCATTGCCAAACTCGACACGGGTGCCGGCCAGCTGAAATCCGGCACCACCCAGTTGCGAAGCGGGTCGGCTGAGTTGGCGACGAAGCTCGCCGACGGCGCCGGCCAGGTGCCGGAATGGACGCCCGCGCAGAAGGACGCGATCGCCGACACCATCGGCGGCCCGGTTCACCTGCAGAACTCTGCCGAGAACTCCGCACCCAACTTCGGCACCGGGATGGCACCGTTCTTCATCACGCTCGCCCTGTTCTTCGGTGCACTGGTGCTGTGGATGGTGTTGCGCCCGTTGCAGAACCGACCGATCGCCGCGGAGGTGCTGGCGATCCGGGTGGTGCTCGCCAGCTACCTGCCCGCCGCGGTCATCGGCGTGTTCCAGGCGATCATCCTGTACTGCGTGGTGCGGTTCGCGCTCGGCATGCAGGTGGTGCATCCGGTCGCGATGCTGGGCTTCATGATCCTGGTGTCATGCGCCTTTGTGGCCGCGACACAGGCGATCAACGCCTTCGTCGGCCCCGCGGTGGGTCGGGTGCTGCTGATGGCCCTGCTCATGCTGCAGTTGGTCAGCGCCGGCGGGATGTACCCGGTGGAAACCACGTCACGGCCGTTCCAGATGTTCCACAACTACGACCCGATGACATACGGCGTCAACGGATTACGTCAGCTCATCCTCGGCGGCATCGATCACCGGCTCTGGCAGGCGATCATCGCGTTGCTGCTGATCTGGGCCGGTGCCCTGAGCATCTCGGCGCTGTCGGCCAGGCGCAACCGGATGTGGAACATGACCAGGCTGATGCCCGCGATCAAGATGTGATCAATTCGGCCGCGTCGCCGAGGCCGCGGCTGCGCTGGCCGTGCACGTCGACGGGTACGTCACCGGTCAGGGTGACGCGGTGCATGACCCGGCGCTGATCGTCGTAGTCGTCCACAGCGCGGTGCTGGGTGGCCCGGTTGTCCCAGATCGCTACATCGCCGGGAGCCCAATTCCACCGGATGGTGTTCTCTGGCATGGTGATCCGTCGTTGGATCAGATCCAGCAAGGTGGCGGATTCATGGCTGTCCAGGCCGAGGAACCCGCGGACGAAGTCCCCGGCCAGCAGGGTGCGCTCACCGGTCTCGGGGTGCACCCGCACCACGGGATGCTCGGTGCGGAAGTCGGGCTTCATGAATGCGGCGTGCATCTCGCGTTCCTCTTCGGTCAACGCGATCACCGGCGCCGCAGCATAGTCGAATCGGTTGCTGTGCAACGCCCGGAGATTCTCGGCGAGTTGTTTGAGCGGCTTGGGGAGCGCGTCGTACGCGGCGGCGGTTGACGCCCACAGGGTGGAGCCGCCGTAGCTGGGTAGCGTGACCGCGCGCAGGATCGACGCCGCGGGATAGTTCGGGACGAACGTGACATCGGTATGCCAGCGGGTCGCCTTCGCGTACTCGGAGTCGATCGGCGTGATGATCGGGGCGTCGGCCTGCTTGAGCGCATGGTGGCCGACGGGGGTGCCGAGCAGTCGGGCGAATGCATGTTGTCCTTCGTCGGTCAGATGGTGCTGGCCGCCGAAGAAGATCACCTTGTGCTCGAGTAGTGCGCGCCGGATCTCGGCGACCGTGCCCTCATCGAGATCCCCGCCCAACTGCACGCCGTCGATGCGGGCACCGATACGGCTACCGAGCTTGGTGGCGGTGAGGCGAGCGGTGGTGGAAGCAGTCATCGGCGTGTCCTTTGTCCTGGTGGGAACATGTGTAGTCAGGCGACTACACTCTGTATGTGAGCTAGTGTAACCACATGACTACACCGACGCCACCGGGCAAGGATGCGGCCGGTCCGGTCGGCAAGGACGAGGTGGTCGCGGCCGCATTGTCGGCCGCCGCGGATCTGTTCGCCGAACAGGGACCGGCGGCCACGTCGATCCGCGACATCGCGGCCAAGTCCCAGGTCAACCACGGGCTCATCTACCGGCACTTCGGCACCAAGGATCAGTTGGTCGGCGCGGTACTCGATCACCTCGGCGCCCGACTCACCGCGCTGTTGGACGCTGGCGGCCCCGCCGACGAGATCGAGCAGGCCATGGACCAACACATGCGGTTGATGGCCAGGGCGCTGCTCGACGATTACCCCGTGGGACGACTGCAGACCCGGTTTCCGGGCGTCACGAGGCTCCTCGGGCAGGCGTTGCCGCGCTTCGAGGACGAACGCAGCGGACGACTGGCCGTCGTTAACGCCGTTGCCCTGCAACTGGGTTGGCGACTGTTCGAGCCATTCTTGAAGTCGGCGGCCGGCCTGGACTCGATCAGCGAAGACGAAGCGCGCGCTGCGGTCAGCGCCGAGATCGCCCGGATCCTCGACCCCGGCACCGCAGCGGATGGGTTAACTGAGACTGACGCTCCGGCCTAATTGCCGCTAACCGCGGCCGCGACCTTCTCGCCGAGCTGTTTGTCGACGTTCTTCCAGTATTCGAAGGCCCGCTCCAACACGTGCTCGGAGACCCCCTTCGACAGGTGCCCGGCGATGTTGGAAACCAGCCGGGCGCGCGCCGCGTCGTCGAGCACGTCACGCACCATCGTTCCGGCCTGGCCCCAGTCATCGTCCTCGGCGTGCAGCGTGTAGGCGGTGCGAACCATGTCGCCGTCGGCGTGCCACAGCGACTCGCCGGTGCGCGCCGGATCAGCCTGGGGCCCACCGTATGAGTTCGGGGCGTACACCGGGTCGGACACATTCTTCATCCGCATGGCGCCGTCTTTCGAGTAGCTGTTCACCTCCACCTTCGGCGCGTTCACCGGGATCTGTTTGTAATTGCTGCCGAGCCGGTGGCGGTGGGCGTCGGCGTAGGCGAAGTCGCGGGCCAACAGCATCTTGTCCGGGCTCAGGCCGGTCCCCGGAACGCGATTGTTCGGTTCGAACGCGGCCTGCTCGATCTCGGCGTGGTAGTCCTCGACATTGCGGTCCAGCCGTAGCGTGCCGACGTCGATCAGCGGATAGTCGCCGTGCGGCCAGACCTTGGTCAGGTCGAATGGGTTGAACCGATAGTCCTTGGCCTCCTCGAACGGCATGATCTGGACCTTCAACGACCACGTCGGGTAATCGCCATGCTCGATCGCGGCGTACAGGTCACGTTGATGGGCATCGCCGTCGATGCCGGCCATCTCGTCACCCTCCTGCTGGGTGAGGAACTCGACGCCCTGGTCGGTCTTGAAGTGGTACTTCACCCAGAAGATCTCTCCAGCGGCGTTGATCCAGCTGTACGTGTGGCTGGAGTAGCCGTTCATGTGGCGCCAGTCGCGGGGGATGCCGCGATCGCCCATCAGCCACGTCACCTGGTGTGCGGATTCCGGGGACAGCGTCCAGAAATCCCATTGCATGTCGTGGTCACGCAGGTTGTTGGCGGCACGGCGCTTCTGGGATCGGATGAAGTGCTGGAACTTCAGCGGGTCGCGCATGAAGAACACCGGGGTGTTGTTGCCGACCATGTCGAAGTTGCCCTCGGTGGTGTAGAACTTGGTCGCAAATCCGCGGGGGTCACGCCAGGTATCTGGGCTCCCGCGCTCACCCGCCACGGTCGAGAAGCGGGTCAGGGTCTCGGTTTTGACGCCCGGCTGGAACAGTGCGGCCTTGGTGTAGGCGCTGACGTCGCTGGTCACCTCGAAGTGACCAAATGCGCCGCCGCCTTTCGCGTGCGGCTGACGCTCCGGGATGCGCTCCCGGTTGAACATCGCCATCTGCTCGATCAGGTAGTGATCCTGCAGCAGGATCGGCCCGTCCGGACCGATCGTCAATGAATGTTCGTCGCTGTACACCGGGATTCCGGCGTCGGTGGTTGTCGGCTTGGGCTGGGTACCGGTCACCCCGTCGCTCCTTTCGCTGTTCAGCGGGACGCGTCGCGCGCGGCGACGCCACCGCTGTCACTTACGAGAGCCGGGTACCCCGCGGTGGTCGAATCCACACCTGGTCGGCCGGGGTGGTGGTCACTGTTCGGCGACGCCCGAACGGTGGCGCACCGGCTCGCGACCGGCCGGCTGGGGTGGTGGCGGCAGCAACGGATGGCGGGGGACCACCTCGACGGTGGTCGGCACGCGGGTGTTGAGTACCACCTCGTCTCCGGCGTGACGGATGGTCAGTGACCCGTCAGGCCCATCGCGCAAGGTGTAGGTGACGTTGTCGTGGTGCGCGTCGACGGTCACCCGAAAATCTTTCCACCGCAACCGGAACCGCAGACACGAGATGCCGTCGGGCAGGTGCGGGTCCAGCGACAGGAAGCCTTCGTCGTCGCGCAGGCCGCCGAACCCTCCCACCAGTGCCGTCCAGGCGCCGGCAAGCGAGGCCATATGCAGGCCGTCACGGGTGTTTCGGTGCAGGTCCCGCAGATCGATCAGCGCGGCCTCATACGTGTAATCGTGGGCCAGCTCCAGGTGTCCCACCTCGGCACACATCACCGCCTGGGTGCACG
Source organism: Mycobacterium sp. DL440 (assembly GCF_011745145.1). Lineage (NCBI taxonomy): Bacteria > Bacillati > Actinomycetota > Actinomycetes > Mycobacteriales > Mycobacteriaceae > Mycobacterium > Mycobacterium sp. DL440. The sequence goes on from NZ_CP050191.1 coordinate 498,957, forward strand.
CCGACAACGATGAGTCCCGGGTGGTCCGCCGCTCGTAGTAGTCGACGTTGCGGGCCTTCTGCTCGGGGGTGAACGCGTGGCTCTGCCACTGCATGGCCAGCACCAGATCGGCCTGCTTGATGACCTGAGTCGGGTACAGCCGTACGTACGGCTCGTTCAGCAGCAGCGGGTAAGAGGTGTTGGCCGAGAAATCCCACTCCGCCAGTGTGGTGAACCCCTCGGACTGCTGGTGTACGCCTAGTTCTTCGTCGTACGGAATGTGGGCAGCGCCGGCGGCGTCCCGCCACGCCGCGGTCTCCTCGGTGGTCACACCCATCGAGCTAGACAAATCCGGATGGCGCATGCACGCGTCGGCCGCCACCCGCAGGTTGTGTGCGGCCATCAGGTTGGTGAAGACGTTGTCGCGCACGACCGCCGTGTATTCGTCGGGCCCGGTCACTCCGTCCAGGTGCCAGATCCCGTGGCGGTCATGGTGGCCCAACGACATCCACAGCCGGGCGGTGTCCACCAGCACCTCCAGGCCGCACTCCTGCTCAAGCGAATCATCACCGGTGACAATGCGATAACGCTCGAATGCGGCGGCGATATCGGCGTTGATGTGCCAGGCCGCCGTGCCGGCCGGCCAGTAGGCCGAGCATTCCTCGCCCCGGATGGTGCGCCACGGGAAACTGGCCCCCTTCAGATCGAGCAGCGATGCGCGTTCGCGGGCGAGGTCCAGAGTGGAGGCCCGCCACCGCAACGCGTCGGCCGCTGCGTGGGGCTTGGTGTACGTCAGCACGGGCAGTACGAAACCTTCTATGTCCCAGAAGGAATGACCGTCATAGCCCGTGCCGGTCAACCCTTTGCCGGCGATCGCTCGGCGCTCGGCCCGGGCGCTGGCCTGCAGCACGTGGAACAGCCCAAATCGCACCGCCTGTTGGCAGTCCGGGTCGCCCTCGACCTCGACGTCGGCGCAGTCCCAGAACTCGTCGAGGTAGGCACGTTGGGAGTCGAGCAGGCCCTGCCACCCGCTGTAGCGCGCGCCGGTGATGGCAGCGGCGGCCTGATCGCGCAGCGCCGGACGAGAACGCAGGCTCGACCATCCGTAGCCGAGGTATTTGACGATGCGCAGCTTCTGGCCCGGCCGCAGTCCGCAGATGACAGTGGTCCGGGCAAGGTCGTCGCGGGAGTCCGTGCTGATCTCGACCCGCCCCGGCACTTCGACGTCGTGGTCCATCGCGGCGGCCATCATCAGCCCGCTGCCGGGCGTGCGGTGCACCAGAAGCGCACCGTGGTCCGTGTTCTCGTGGTGCACGGCGTGCAGCGCGCGACTCATTACCGCCGAGACGCGGGGATCGTCGGATGTCTCAGGCTGATCCTCGTTGGTGACGAGCTCGGATTGCACTGTCACCCGGGTGAATTCGTCGATCGCTTCGACGGTGTACTCGATGGCGGCGACGCCACGGTGGGCGAACGACACCAGCCGGGTGGTGACGACCTTGACCTGCTTGCCCGCCGGGGAGCGCCAGTGGGCGTGGCGGGTCAGGGTGCCTGCCCGCAGGTCCAGGGTGCGTTCGTGGTCGAGCAGCTCGCCGTAGCGCACGTCGAACGGCTCGTCGTCGACCAGAAGCCGCAGCAGCTTGCCGTTGGTGACGTCGACGACGGTCTGCCCGGCCTCGGGGTAGCCGAAACCGGCCTCGGCGTAGGGCAGTGGGCGCACCTCGAAGAACCCGGCCAGGTACGTCCCGGGCAGGCCGTACGGCTCGCCCTCGTCGAGGTTGCCGCGCAGGCCGATGTGACCGTTGGACAGCGCGAACAGTGATTCGGACTGCGCCAGCAGGTTGAGGTCCAGCCGGGTTTCCCGCACCTGCCACGGTTCTACCGGGTACGCCTCGTGGGTGATCATCATGGCGCTACATCAACTCCGCCAGGTCGGTGACCACGATGTCGGCGCCGTGCTGGCGAAGCTGCTCTGCCTGGCCGACGCGGTCCACGCCCACCACGAAGCCGAACTTTCCGGCCCGGCCCGCTGCCACCCCAGCCAATGCGTCCTCGAACACCGCGGCCTGCGCGGGGGAGACGCCGAGTAGTTCGGCTGCCCGCAGGAAGCTGTCCGGTGCCGGCTTGCCCGGCAGATTTTCGTCGCGCATCGTGACGCCGTCCACGCGTTGCTCGATGAATGTGTCCAACCCGGTGATCTTGAGAACCTCCTCGGTATTGGCGCTCGACGACACCACCGCGCGGCGCAGGCCCGCATCGGTCACGGCCTGCAGATAACGCCGCGACCCTTCGAACACCTCGACCCCGTCCTTGCGCAGGGTCTGGTGGAACATCGCGTTCTTGCGATTGCCGAGACCCTCTATGGTGTCGGAGCCTGTTGGGTCATCGGGTTGACCCTCGGGCAGGTGGATCCCGCGACTGGACAGAAACGACCGGACCCCGTCCTCGCGGCGCTTGCCGTCGACGTAGCGCAGGTAATCGTCATCGATGTCGAACGCGACGAACGGCTCACCGCTGTTTTCGGCCCGCGTGCGCAGATAGTCGTCGAACATGGCCTTCCAGGCCTTCTTGTGCACGCTGGCGGTATCGGTCAGCACACCATCGAGATCGAACAGGCAGGCGGTGATCTGCTCGGGCAGGCCCAGCAATGGGCACCTCGCTTTCGCCGACGTCTCCTTCATCATGCGTAATCACCGCGCGAGGGTGGGTTTAAACACGCCTTCTGTTGCGACTATCCAACGTCTGGGTCGTACCTCGGACTCAACCCGGAGGACGACGGGAACACATCACCCTGAGTTGCGGCGTCATCGGCGTCGGTAGTGAACGCGCGACTTGGCCCAGGTCCGACCGCGACCGCAGCGTCATTCGGCAGGTGCATCGAGGAATCGGGCTCATGCACATCGAAAACCAGTCGAAAACCAGTCGAAAACAAGTGGTTCGATCGGGGTGACCGTCACAAGGCCCACATTCGGGTGCCATTTGCCCAGATTTCCGGCACCGCGAGCACGCTCTGACCTGCCCTCTAGACTGTTGCGGTGGCTTCTCCATCTCCCCGTCCCGTCCTCGTCGTCGACTTCGGCGCGCAGTACGCACAGCTGATCGCTCGCCGGGTCCGTGAGGCGCGGGTGTTTTCCGAGGTCATCCCGCACACCACCACGGTCGAGGAGATCAAGGCCAAGGATCCGCAGGCCATCGTGCTGTCGGGCGGCCCGGCCAGCGTGTACGCCGAGGGTGCTCCGCGCCTGGATCCCGCGCTGTTCGATCTCGACGTGCCGGTGTTCGGCATCTGCTACGGCTTCCAGGCCATGGCCCAGGCGCTCGGCGGCACCGTCGAACACACCGGGACCAGCGAGTATGGGCGCACTGAGCTGAATGTCACCGGCGGTGACCTGCATGCTGAGCTGCCCGCCAGCCAGCCGGTATGGATGAGCCACGGTGACGCGGTCACCGCCGCGCCGGAGGGCTTCCAGGTGATCGCCTCCAGCACCGGCGCTCCGGTCGCGGGCTTCGAGAATCGGGCCCGCCGACTGGCCGGCGTGCAGTACCACCCGGAGGTGCTGCATTCCCCGCACGGCCAGCAGGTGCTGAGCCGGTTCCTGCACGAGTTCGCCGGCATCGGCGCGACGTGGACGGCCGCCAACATCGCTGAGCAGTTGATCGAGGCGGTGCGCGCTCAGATCGGCGACGGCCAAGCCATCTGTGGGCTGTCCGGCGGTGTCGACTCCGCGGTGGCCGCCGCGCTGGTGCAACGGGCCATCGGGGATCGGCTCACGTGCGTGTTCGTCGACCACGGCCTGCTGCGGGCGGGGGAGCGGGCGCAGGTCCAGCGTGATTTCGTCGCCGCGACCGGCGCCAAGCTGGTGACCGTCGACGTCGCCGACCGCTTCCTCGAAGCACTGACCGGTGTCACGAACCCCGAGGGCAAGCGCAAGATCATCGGCCGCGAGTTCATCCGCGCGTTCGAGGGTGCAGTGCGCGACACCCTCAGCGAGGCGGACATCGAGTACCTGGTGCAGGGCACGCTGTATCCCGACGTCGTGGAATCCGGTGGCGGTACCGGCACGGCCAACATCAAGAGCCACCACAACGTCGGTGGCCTGCCCGAGGATCTCAAGTTCAAGCTCGTCGAGCCGCTGCGGTTGCTGTTCAAGGACGAGGTTCGCGCGGTGGGTCGTGAACTCGGCCTGCCCGAGGAAATCGTTGCCCGCCAACCCTTCCCGGGTCCAGGGCTGGGCATCCGCATCGTGGGCGAGGTGACGGCCGACCGGCTCGACACCCTGCGCCGCGCCGACGCGATCGCCCGCGAGGAGCTCACCGCCGCCGGTCTGGATCAGCAGATCTGGCAGTGCCCGGTGGTGCTGCTGGCCGACGTGCGGTCGGTCGGTGTGCAGGGTGACGGACGTACCTACGGCCACCCGATCGTGCTGCGGCCCGTGTCGAGTGAGGACGCCATGACGGCGGACTGGACCCGGGTGCCTTACGAAGTGCTGGAACGGATCTCGACCCGGATCACCAACGAGGTGCCCGAGGTCAACCGGGTGGTGCTGGATGTCACCAGCAAGCCGCCGGGCACCATCGAGTGGGAGTAGTTCTCTCCCGCGAGCAGTTTCATGTCTGCTCGGCAGGGTTTGCGGCGGCCTTCTCGACGTACTCGGTCAACATCTGACTGACGACCGATTCGATGGTCGACTCGATCGAGGCCGCCAGCGTCGCACTGACCGCCGATACCGCCTCGGTGCGGAAGCGGATCAGCATGGTGATCAGATCGGCCACTTCGGTATCCGCGGGCAACGACTCGCCGGGCTTGATCTTCTCGGATACCTGATCCACCCCGGCCCGCACCAGGATCGAGCTGATCTGATCCAACAATGGCACCACCTGCTCGTGCACGTCGATCAGGGTATCGATCGGCACCCCGTACTGTCGGATCTCATTGAACGCCTCGATCAGCTTGGGCCGCACGATGATTGCCTCATCTGACGACTTCTCGACCTTGATCACACCGTTGGTCACCAGCCGGTCGAACCCGGCGTCGTCATCGGCCAGCCGCTTGGCCTCGGCCAGCGGCACGCGCTCGGGTTTCTCGGTCGCCCAGCTGCCCGCAATGGCGTCCTCCAGACCCAGCACGTCGGCGATGTCCTTGCCCTGCTCCCAGGCGCTGAGCATCTCGTGGACATGCGCGATGTTGTAGCCCCGGTCCAGCATCGAGGTGATCAGCCGCAGCCGGGTCAGGTGCGTGTCGTTGAACAGCGCGATCCGGCCGACCCGTAGCGGTGGGTGCAGCAATCCCCGGTCGCGGTACACCCGGATGTTGCGGGTCGTGGTGTCAGCCAGCCGTGCGAGCTCCTCGATCCGGTACTCGCCGGACGCTGCAGCGCCATGGGGTTGTACGGCGGCGTCGAACAGCTGTGACACCGCTGTTTCGATGACGTCGCGCGATCCGCGCCGGATCTGCCTCGGCGCCCGGCGCAGGCCGGTGAGGATGGTCGAGATGGCGCCCGCCGGCTGGCGGGGCTGCTTGGCTGCCATCACGCCGAGGAGCTGATCGCGACACGTGCGTCGCGCACCGCTACGTCATAGTCGCCGAGCCGGAAATCCCGCATCTGTCGAAGATACTGGGTGGCGGTTCCGGGATACATCGACGCGTTGAATCCGTCCGCGGTCAGGTACCAGCTGGTGCACCCCGACATCCAGGTGGTTTTCGTCAGCCGCTGCTGCAGTCGGGCGTTGTAACGCTGCTGTACTTCGGCGCGCACGTCGAGGTGGCGCAGATTCTTGCGGAGGATGGTGCTGATGCCGGTGACGGCGTAGTCGATCTGCCCCTCGACGTAGACGAGCAGCGAGTTGTGCCCGGGCCCGGAGTTGGGTCCGGTCATCAGGAACAGGTTCGGGTACCCGTGGACGTTGATGCTCTTGTACGCCTGGGCCCCGCCGGTCCACTCGTCGGCCAGGGATCTGCCGCCCAGACCGGTGACCGGATAGGGCGGCCCGGTGAGATGGACGTCGAAGCCGGTCGCGAACACGATCGCGTCGAGGTGGTGCTCGATACCGTCGCTGGTGCGGATGCCCACCGGGCTCATCGTGGCGATCGGCCAGTCGACCAGCTTGCAGTTGTCGCGCTGCAGTGCCGGGTAGTAATCGCTGGAGACGAGCATGCGCTTGCAGCCGGGAGTGAAATCCGGGGTCAGCTGTCTGCGCAACCACGGGTCGGAAACCTGTCGGCGCAGATGCGCCTTGCCGACTCGGGCGACCAGGGAAGTCAGCGGAGTGTCCCACACCATGGCCGTCGCGCTGGCCTCGTGACCCCAGAACAGGATCTGCCGAGCGAGCTGTTGTACGGCAGGCACTTTCGTGAACAACGTGCGTGCCGCCGGCGGTGTGGCGATGTCCAGCCGTGGGATCACCCAACCTGGGGTGCGCTGGAACACCTTCACGAAGCCCGCCGTCTTGACCAGTTCCGGGATGATCTGCACGGCGCTGGCGCCGGTGCCGATGACGGCGACGCGCTTGCCGGTGACGTCGTACTCGTGATCCCAGTTGGCACTGTGGATCTTGTGCCCCTGATAGGTGTCCAGTCCACGGATGTCGGGCCATTTGTGGTCGGGCAGAGGACCGGAGGCCAAGACGACGGTGCGGGCCTGGAATCGCTTACGTCCCGTCGTCTTGACTGTCCAGACCCCTTCGGCTTCGTCGAACGACAGACCGTTGACCTCGATGCCGAACTGGATGCGCCGGCGCAGGTCGAACGAGTCGACCATGTCCTCGATGTGTTGACGGATCTCGTCGGCCGGGGAGTACGCCCGGGACCAGTCCGGCTTCTTGACGAACGAGAACGAGTACAGCAGCGACGGAATGTCGCAGGCCGCACCGGGATAGGTGTTGTCCCGCCAGGTTCCGCCGACCCGGTCCGAGCGGTCCAGGATGACGAAGTCGTCGACACCGGCCTCGATGAGCTTGATGGCCGTGCCGATTCCGGTGAACCCGGCGCCGACGATCAGGGTGTCATAGGTGTGCATATCAGGCCGCCGGTTCGTGGGTCAGCTCTTTGAACCAGCTGGGTATCGGCCGCAGCAGCGTCTTCGGATAGCGGTCGGACGCCCACACCATCGGATTGGCGATCCAGTGGTAAGGGTGGCGCGGGTTGGTGACCATCCGGCCGTGCAGTTTGAGCAGCTGATAGGTCGGTACCCGCCAGGTGTATTCGGCGCGTCCGCCGAGTTCCTTGAAACGCATCATCGCCTTGTAGAGCTTCTCGGGTTGCAGCCCCATGTCGACGATGTTGTTGCGCATCCGGTTGAGTAGTGGCACGTACATCAAGGTGCCGATGATCACACCCGGTGAAGCCACGTTGCCGACGAACTCGACTGCCAGGCGTCGCGCGCTGGAGTGGCCGATCATGTTGAGCACCTCGAAATCAACGGCGATATGCCGGGATTCATCGTTGTTGATCTTCTCGAAGACCTGGTGGCAGATCGGGTCGTCGACCTCCTCGAGCAGGAACTTGAGCAAGGCGCCGTCGAGCGCCACCTCGAGCATCGGGATCACGGTGCCCAGCACGGACAGCGACATGTTGTCCGAGAATGTGTCCAGCCATTCGATCGCCAGCCGGATGTTGACGTTCGGCTCGGGCATCTCGCCATCTTCGAGCATGCCCCAGCGCTTCATCAGCGCCAGTTCGGCATTGGCGTGCCGCTGTTCCTCGGCGTGGAAATAGCGGTAGATCTCGGCGATGGTGGGGGTCGGCGCCTTCTTGGCCAGCGCAGCGAATCCCCGCGCACCGACATTCTCGATCCAGCACAGATCGGCCATGAAAGCCTTGAGTTTCGGCTTCATCTCGTCGGTGATGGTTTCCGCACCCGGGGCGCCCCAGTCGATGTCGGCCAGGGCCCACTGGCGGTCCTTGATCTTCGCCAGCATTCGTTCCATATCCATCGCCATGGCTAAACCTCCTCGTGACTGGTGATGCGGGTCGTCAACCCCACCGCTCGTGTGTAGACGGTCGGGGTGAGACGTTTGATGCCCCAACCGATCCGGGCGTCGGGTTGCGGCATGCAGTACAGGCCGCCACGATCGTTGGTGTCCAGGCACATCCGTGCGACCCGTTCGGGGGAGAACCCGGTCCAGCGCATCAGCCGGTCGGCGAGTTGGGTGGATTGTTCGGTGATCCGGCCAGACGTGACGATGTTGGTCTTGACGAATGTCGGGCACAACACCGTGACGTTGATACCCGTGCCGGACAGCTCGGCGGCCAGGGTCTCCGAAAGCGACAGTGTCCCTGCCTTGCTGACGTTGTAGGCGGCCATGCCGGGAGCCGCGCCGAACGCCGCCGCCGAGGCGACGTTGATGATGCCGCGTGGTCGGCCGGAGTCTGCCGCCCGCAAGATGGGGGTGAACACGTGGCAGCCATGGATGGGTCCCCACAGATTGACGCCGAGCACCCAGTTCCAGTCATCGACGCTGACCTCGCCGACGGGTTGTCCGCCCGCCCCGACGCCGGCGTTGTTGATGACCAGGGACGGCGGCCCGTCGAACCAGGCCTGGGCGGCCTCGGCGAGGTGGCTGACTTCCTCGACCTGGGATACGTCGCAGCGCAGCGCGGTGGCGGCACCGCCGTCGGCGACGATGGCATCGGCGGTGGCGCGCGCCGCGGCCTCGTCGATGTCGCTGCAGACCACCCGACCGCTGCGGGCGGCCAGTTCGCGGGCGAACGCGGCGCCGATGCCGCTACCCGCGCCGGTGACGATGGCGTCGGCGTGCCGGCTGCGTTTGTGGCCGGATCCGAAGAAGTTCATCCGGAAACCCCGATAGTGTTGCAGCGCAGGGTTTCTGAGATTGGTCCTGCGGCTTGCCGCATGGCCGGGTGAATTCCGGTGGTTCCGGACATGGGGCCTCCTCGTTGAAGCGTACGAGGAGTACATCAACAATTGATGACATTTGTCAATGTCAACAATTGCCATCGTCAGATGTCCACGTGTCCGTGCGGCGGGAACGCTATCGAGGTGGGTCGCCGCGCCAACGAAAACTGTTGACGTACTTGCCCATATCCTGCGCGAGATCCAGGTTGGCGCCCGAGGGCAGGCCCGGGCCGAAATCGGGACCGTATTGGCGGTACGGTCCGGCAGCGACGGCTATCAGCGCCAGGTCGTTTTTGACCGCAGCCACAATGATCACCCGCAACCGCATGTAATCGCCGGTGGCATTCTGCGGCCAGCTGTCGAGGACCATGCCGTACCCGGGCTGATAGCCGACCATCGCATTCGGAATCTCGTAGTCCACATCTGCGTCGGGATAAGTGTCCTCGACCAGCGTGTCCGTGATCTCTCTCGGCGTTCGCCCCTCGGCCGGTCGGCTGATCAGTTGCATGGTGCCGCCGTCGTCGATCAGATAATCGGCTGTCACACCGTCATCGGCGGTGCTCACCTGGTACACCGTGCCGGTGGCGGGATAAGAGACCGAGAACGAGCCGTCGGGCGCGGTGAAGCGGGGGTTCGTCGTTACCGGCTCGCTGATCGGCGGACTGCCGCAGTCTGGCGGGCACACATAACGTGCCGGCGGTCTGCTGACCAATGCCGACACCCCGAGGAGGGCAACTGCCAGCACCGTGGCGGCGACACCCCACGTCCTTGCCAGTCGGCCGTAGCCGGTGCGGCGCATCTGCTGCGATGACACGCGGGTGGCGACGCCGCAACGCGGGCAGAACGTCATGGCGGCGACGACGTGGTCGCAGTGCGGGCACAGCAACGTCTGGTCGGCGCGGGTCTCATCGTGCGCTTCGTGTAACAAGGCCAACTGCAGGCCGACTCGTAATGCCAGTACTGCCAACACCATCACCACAAGGTGTACTGCGAACACCAATAGCTCTGGCGCCGGTGCGACGTCGATCAGTCCGAGAGCAGCGTAGGCGGCGGGGACGACGAGGACCGCCAGTCCGAGCATCGCGCGCACCCGGGTCCATCGACCCGCCTGGTCCGCCGGTGGGGTGAACCACAGCACGACGCCGACGAGACCGCCGGCGGCGGCGGCGGTCAGCGGCACTGTCACCGCCTGGATTCCGGCCTGGACCAGCAGCCCGCTCAACGGCCGGTCGTGGTCGACCATCCCGTCGTCGACCTGAGGAGCCAACCGGCTCAGCGTGGCGGCCGCGGTGAAGGCCAGTGCGCCCAGGGCGCCGATCGTAAAGCCGCTCAGTGAGTTTCGCCTCCGCGGACCGAGCAGACGGATCACCGCCACCGGGGCGATCATCAGCAGCATGGCGCCAAGCGGGACACCCAGGCCGTCGCGCATGATTCGGTACGGCGACATGCCGGCGCCCATCGGTATGTCGTACTCGCGGGCCACCGCTGTTCCGGTCAGCAACGCCCAACCGGCGCCCAGTCCGGCGCCCAAAATGACGGTGAGCAACAGCGTGCGCACCGAAACACTCTGAGAGGAGCCGGATTCGCGCAGATACGTGAGGAACAGCAGTGGCACCCCGAATGCGGCGAGCGCGATGATGGCAGCGGGCAGTCGCAGTAATGCACAGGTGGTGACCGCAACCACCAGCGTTACGACCGCCAGGCGGAACGGTGCGCGCGAATGTTGCGGTAGCGCAGGGAACAGCGAGCTGACCACCGTCGGTCGGAGCACATGTTCGCCACGGCCTGCGCAGTACGCCCGGATTCGCAACCCTGCGGGCGCATCATGCTGTGGGTCGACATGGGCACCGCACAGACCGCAGAACGCGCCTGCTGGAACATCGGCCCGGCACACCCGGCATTCGATGGTGGGCACTCGGTCGTCGGAGCCGTTTCAGGTGCTATTGCCCGTGAGGGCTGCCGAGCCCGTGCCGCCCGGTGGGCGGGGCCGCCGGTTCTACGTGGGTGGGGGTGAACTTGTTGGCGCCGCCGGGGGTGACCTGCTTCTCGGTGGGCTCCACGGGCGGAGGCGCCGACGGCGTGGTGGTTGTCGTCGTGGTGGTCGTGGTCGGCGTCGTGGTCTCGGGTGCTTTTTCGCCGGTACCGCAAGCGGTCAGCCCAACCATCCCGACGGCCGCAGCAGATGCCGCGGTGACTGCGAGGCGACGAGTTAATCGACGTGACCTCATGTTTTGTCCTAACTGTCCCCCGAGGGGCGATTCGTATGCAGGCGTCGAAACGGACCGGCTAGCAAACTCTATCCCAGTGCGCCCCGGCGTGGGTGTCAATTCTGTGTTTCGACGGGGGATCAGCGAGCCGGGTCTCCGCGCCAGCGGAAGCTGTTGACGTACTTACCCATGTCCAGCGCCAGCTGCAGGTTGGCGCCGGAGGGCTTACTGGCGCCTGAGTCGGGTCCGAACTCCCGGTAGGGGCCGACGGCCGACGCGATGAGCGCCAGGTCATCTTTCACCGCGACCAGCACCAGCACTCGCATCCGCATGTAGTTGCTGGTGGCGCCCTGCGGCCAGTAGTCGGCGACCAGCCCGAACCCGGGTTGGTAGCCCACCATCGCATTGGGAATCAGGTAGGCGGTCCTGGTATCCGGAAATGTCCTTCTGACAAGGGAATTGGCGATATCCTGGGCGCCACGCCCAGCTGCGGGCTTGCTGAACAACTGCAGCATACCGCCGTCACCGGCTTGGAATTTCGCAGTCACACCGGTCGAATCGGTGCTGACTCTGTAGGCGGCGGAGTCCACCGGGTAGGAGACCGAGAAGCTGCCGTCGGGGGCGGTGAACACCGGATTGATCGCTACGGCCTGCCCCATCGGGGGCAGTCCGCAGTCCGGTGGGCACATGTAGCGGGCCGGGGGCTTGCTCGTCATTGCGGACACCGAGACCAGGACCGCGGCCACGACCGCGATTGCGATGCCCAGGACCGTCAGCAGTTTGCGCTTGGACGCTCCGCGGACGTCTCTGGTTCTGCCCGCCGCAATGGGTACGGCATAGCCGGGAAAGAACGTGGTCACTGGGTGTCCGATTCCGGATACCGGACTGGCCGGTGCTCGCGACGTTCGGACCGGGAGGTACGCGACGACGCATGGGTAGCCGCTCCACAGACCGCGCAGAACGCCATATCGGGCACCACCTGGCCACAGCGCGGACAGAGGATGGGCTGATCGGAAGCGGTCTCGTCGTGCTGTTCATGCAGCAGGGCCAGGTGCAGCCCGATGCGCAGCAGAAACAGGGCCACGAGCGTGATTGTCAGATGAATCGCCAGTTGCAGCCATTGCGCCACACCTACGACATCGACGAGCCCGAGAACCGCGTAGACGGCGATGACGGCGAACCCGAAGCAAAACAGCGCCGCCCGCACATAGCCGGGATGCTGATGAGCTTTGCTCGGGGGACGGGTGAACCACAGCGCGGCGCCGATCAGACCGCCGACTGCCGCGGCGGTCAGGGGGACTGCGACACCACGGATTCCGGCCTCGACGAGTAGCCCGGTCATCGGGCGGTCGCGCGCCACCATACCGGTGGCGAGCTGTGGTGCCAGCCGGGTCAGGGTGGCCGCCGCGGTGAAGACCGTCGCGCCCAGTGCGCCGATCATGAACCCGTCCAACGATTCCCGGCTCGGGGGGCGTAGCAACCGGACCAGCGCCGCGGGCACCAACATCAACAACAGGCCACCCAGCGGAATCCCCAAGCCATTGCGCACGATCCGGAATCCGGTCACCCCGGCACCGAGCGGGACGCCGTAGGACTTGGCCATTATCTGACCGGTGAGCAGCACCCATCCGACGCCCAATGCAATTCCCAGCACGATGGTCAGCGCCAGATTGCCGCGGTGCAGATCACGGAATGCGTCGGACTCCTGGAGATAGATCACGAACAGCAATGGAAGCCCGAGTGCAGCGAGGGCGATCAGAGCCGCAGGCAACCTCAGCAGCGCACAGGCCACTAATCCCGCAACCAGGACCAGCATCGCGACCCGGAATGGGGCACGGGATTGCTGCGACAGTTGGGGGAACAGCGAGCTGGCGATCGACGGGCGCAGCAGGTGCTCTTCGGGGGCGACGCAGGATGCGCTGGGGCGCAACCATTCCGGTCCGTCACCTCGTTCCTTGTCGAGCGGTACGCCGCACAGGCCGCAGTACTTGCCGTCCGGCACGTCGACCTTGCACACGCGGCACTCGGTGGTAGGTACGTCTTCGTTGGGTGTTTCGGTCATCGGTTCGCCTTCTGCAGGACAAGAAGGTTCTTGGCGAGGTTTTCCACATCAGGTGTGCCCAGCCCGGTCACCAGGTCGTAGCCGGGTCCGGCGACGGCGACTGCGTTGCCGCCGAGGGTGACATCGCGGAACGCGGGCAGCGGTGCTCCTTTGGCGATGCGGTAGAGCATCGGATTGAGATGGCCCAACGCCCGCCCGCCGTTGGAGGTCAGGTACTGGTTCATCACCGCGGCGATGCCGGCCCACAGCGGTGCGGCTTGTGAGGTGCCCCCGCCGACCAGAACCTGGCCGTTCAGAACGATTTTCACCCCGGTGAACGGATCGGCGACAGCGGCGATGTCGGGGGTGAGGCGCCGCCCGGCGCCGCCGGCTTCGGTGCTGCCGGGCGCGGAAAGGCCGCGCTGCCAGTCCGGGCGGTCGAACAGTGACGACACCCCGCCGCCGGTGCCCTGCGACAGCGGGACGTCGAACCAGGCCTGTTCGGCCAGCCAGGCGCCGTCGGTATCGGTGGACAGTGAGGTGCCGCCCACACTGGTCATCTCGGGCAGCGAGGCCACCGAATCCAGGCCGACGTCATCGGGGCCTGGCGCGGATGACCAGTCCTGTCCGCCTCGGCATTCCAGGCCGGCCAGATCACCGCTGGCGTCGAACGCGGTGGTTCCGCGAGTATGTGCGGCGGCCAGTGCGGAGCGGACGGGCGCGAGGTCGGCCGCGGTGAGCAGCTTGTCGCAGCCCCAGCCGATCGAGAAGCTCCACACCGCGCCGGGAAACTGCTGGTCGGTGGATTCCAGCAGCTGCCCGATCTTTTCGTAGGCGCCGTCACCCTGCACCGTCGGCCGGGCGTTGACCACGACCTTCTGCGCTTCAGGAGCGATGGCGTGCGCGATCTGTAGATCCATGGTGGTTTCACCGTGTGGTGCGCTCGGTTGCCCTCCGACCACGACCGGTGTGAACGTCGGCAGGCCGAAGGACGTGGAGAACGTGTCGAGATCAGCCTGGTCGAAGCCATCGAACGCGAAGATCACGATGGTGCTGCCCTTGCCGGTGAACCCTTGTCGAGCCAGGCCGGAGAGGTTGTAGGTGTTGAGCAGCTCCTGGGGCGTCAGTCCGCGGTCGGGCACATCCAGCGGCAGGTGCCGCAGGTCCGGCCGGGACATCCGGTACGGCGTGTAGCCGAGGACGCGGCCGATTTCGGTGACTTCTCCGTGCAGCGTTTCGGGTATCGACGGCTGCTGTGGGGAGGCGTAGAACACCTGGCCGCGCCTGCCCCGGTAGTCGTGGATGTCCACCTCGAAAGCGCTTGCCATATTGGTGGGTTCGCCTGCCACGATCGCCCAGGCATCGCCGGGGCGCCACCGGACCGACAGCTCGTGCTCGGCGGCCCACCGGAAGAGCGCCGTGGGCCGTGCTGTGCCGTGCAGGGTCAGGGTGAGCTGGGCCGAGCCGTTGTCGGCAGGGCCGAGATCGGTTGAGGCCGCTATCAATTGGGCGTACGGGCCGGCAATCTGGCCGGAGCTTCGAGCCGGCCCGGGCGCCAACCCGTCCTGGGGAGAGGTCTGTAGATCAGAGACCAGCAGTGCACCGACCATGGTCAGCGCCAGTAGCACCCGCCCAGGGGTGATGCGGATCCCGGCCATGCGCGAACGACCGACTTTCTGTGTCGCGGTCTAGTTGTCGCCGGGGATGGCAGTCGGTGCCGGCGGCGCCTTGACGTCGGGGGTGAACAGGTTGCCGCCGGTGGGGTTGATCGACTTCTCGGTCGGTTCGACCGATGGCGGCGGGGCGGGAGTGGCCGGCGTGGTGGTGGTCGTCGTGGTCGGGGTGGTGGTCTCGGGACCTTTTTCTTCTTCGGTGCCGCACGCCGCGGTGAACGAGATCATCCCGATGACCGCGGCACCGCCTGCGATGACGGTGAGCCGACGAGTCAATTGCCGTGACTTCATGTTATGTGTCCTCACTCACTGACCCCCGCGCTTCGGTGCAGAGCGACCTTCGGCGTTGGTGATTCCCACTGTTCGCAACGGCAAATCGTGGCTCAAGGCACATCCCGAAAGCAGGGTTCTGATGCACGAACTTTAACTCAGTGGTGTAACGCCCGCAGGAACATTCCTGCGGGCGTACCTGACGGGGCAGCGTTGGTGACCCGGTCCTATCCGGTGTTGTCCTTGTTGCCGGGCTTGGCGGTCGCCGGTCCCGGTGCCTTCAGGTCGGGCGTGAACAGGTTGCCGCCGGTGGGGTTGATCGACTTCTCGGTCGGTTCGACCGATGGCGGCGGGGCGGGAGTGGCCGGCGTGGTGGTGGTGGTGGTCGTCGTCGTGGTCGGCGTGGTGGTCTCGGGACCTTTTTCTTCTTCGGTGCCGCACGCCGCGGTGAACGAAATCATCCCGATGACCGCGGCACCGCCTGCGATGACGGTGAGCCGACGAGTCAACTGTCCTGATTTCATGCTGGTTTCCTCACTGTCCCCCGTGTTGTTACAGAGCTTGGCCTTCGGCGAATCGCGTGGATTCCCACTACTTGCAACGCAAATGGTGCCCAGCCCCATCCCGAAGCGGGTTCTGGTAACCCGAACTCTAACCGAAGGTCAGCGCGGTCGCAGATCCATTCCTGCCGGCCCTGCCTTTCCGGGCCGATGACCGCTGCCCGCAGCTTGACGCTGTCGGGGGGTAGGTGTTTACTCTAGCAATCGAACATATATTCGAAAAAGCCGATGGGCGGATGGTGCGGGAGGTGTTGTTGTGACTGCTGCGGCAGAGCTCGATCTACGCCGGCTTACCCGCTCTGAACAGGTAGAACATCTCCGCAGGAAAATCGCGACGGTATCGGGGAAGGTCGGCTCCACGCCTCGGAACGTGCCCCGGCCCGGGGCGGTCACCCCGGCTCGGGAATCTTTGCTGGCACCGCCTGAAACGCTGGTTGAGACGTTGCTCGAGGGCCTGCCGACGATGCTGCCGCGGGGGTCGGTCGCGGTGGCCTCCGGCGCCCGGTCGCTGCCGCTGGGCCTGGTGGCGGCGGTGACGGCCGCGGGTGGACATGCGGTGATCATCGGCCAGCCCGATGTCGGCCTGCTGGCCGCGGTGGAGATGGGCGCCGATCTGAGCCGGCTCGCGGTGGTCCCCGATCCGGGCGCCGATCCCGTCGAGGTGGCTGCGGTGCTGATGGACGGGATGGATCTGGTGGTGCTCGGCCTGGGCGGGCGTTCGGTGCCGCCGAGTCGGGCCCGGGTGATGGCAGCGCGGGCCCGGCAGAAAGGCTGCACCTTGCTGGTCACCGACGGGGACTGGCAGGGTGCATCGGCACGGTTGGAGGCCCGGGTATCCGGCTACGAGCTGGCCGGCGCCGGCCAGGACGCTCCGATGCCCGGGCGTGGCCGGATCAGCCGGGTCCGGCTGGCCATGCGCACCCGTGGGCGGGCCATCGGAACCGCTTGTGCAGCAGGAGGTTAGCGCGTGCCCGCCGATTCCAGGGTGCTGGCTCTCTGGTGTATGGACTGGCCGGCGGTGGCTGCGGCTACGGCGGCGGGTCTGACGTCGACGGTGCCGGTTGCCGTCACATTGGCCAACCGGGTGATCGCCTGTTCGGCGTCGGCGCGCGCGGGTGGGGTGCGACGTGGATTGCGTCGACGCGAGGCGCAGGCCCGGTGTCCGCAACTACATGTCGTCACCGCCGACCCGGCCAGAGACGCTCGCCATTTCGAGAACGTGACACTTGCCGTCGACGATCTGGTGCCGCGCGTCGAGGTGCTGCGGCCGGGACTGCTGGTGGTCTCGGTGCGTGGAGCGGCGCGGTACTTCGGGTCGGAACCGGTAGCGGCCGAACGATTGATCGACGCTGTCGCCGCGGCGGGGGCCGAATGTCAGGTCGGTATCGCCGATCAGCTCTCCACCGCGGTGTTCGCCGCCCGGGCGGGTTGCATCGTCGAACCCGGAAACGACGCGCCGTTCTTGTCGGGGCTGTCGATCCGGCAATTGGCCACGGAACCGGCCCTGGCCGCGCCCGGGCGGGAGGACCTGGCAGACCTGTTGTGGCGGATGGGTATCCGAACCCTGGGCCAGTTCGCCGAATTGTCCCGCACCGATGTGGCCTCCCGGTTCGGGGCCGACGCGGTGGCCGCGCACCGGTTCTCCTGCGGCGAGCCGGGCCGGGGTCCCTCCGGGCGGGATCCGGCCATCGAGCTCGATGCGGTGATGAACTGTGACCCGCCGATCGAACGGGTGGATGCCGCAGCCTTCGCGGGCCGGTCACTGGCCGGCGACCTGCATCGAAACCTGGAGGCGGCCGGGGTGGGTTGTACCCGGCTGTCCATCCACGCTGTCACCGCCAATGGCGAAGAGTTGGAACGCGTCTGGCGATGTGCCGAACCGTTGACCGAGGATGCCACCGCCGACCGCGTGCGCTGGCAGTTGGACGGCTGGCTGAACCGCCGCACCGCCGAACGGCCCACCGCCCCGGTCACCGTGCTGCGCCTGCGCCCGGTGGAGGTGATTTCGGCGGCGGCGCTGCAGTTACCGCTGTGGGGCGGGATAGGGGAGGAGGACCGATTGCGGGCCCGGCGTGCGCTGTTGCGGGTTCAGGGGTTGCTCGGTCCGGAGGCGGTGCAGGTGCCGGTGCTCAGCGGTGGCCGTGGTCCTGCCGAGCGCATCACCTTCACGCCGTTGGGGGACGAGCCGGTGCCACGAGCTGATCCGCGGCAGCCCTGGCCCGGTCGGCTGCCCGAGCCCTCGCCGACCGTACTGCTCGACGACCCGGTGGAACTGCTTGACGCACAGGAAAAACCGGTTCGGGTGACCAGCCGCGGGTTGTTCTCGGCCGATCCGGCGCGGCTGTCCGGCGCCGGCAGGCGTGACGGCAGGTTGCGCTGGTGGGCAGGGCCGTGGCCGGTCGACGAGCGGTGGTGGGACCCGGAGAACCGGGGTGCCGGACGCACCGCGCGGGTTCAAGTGCTGTTGGGTTCCGGAGATGATGACCAGGAGGGGCTGGCATTGCTGCTGTGTTATCGGCAGCGCCGGTGGTATCTGGAGGGGGCCTATGAATGAGCGCCGTCGAACGTGAAGGAGACTGCGAGATTTCGCGGGATCCTGGCCAACACGTTCACGTGGGGGGAGCGGGAGCCGGTGGGCTCAGCCCAGGCGCTGCGCGAAGGTGCCCACGCGGCTGATGAACCGGTCGAAGAACACCGTCGGGTCGACCTCTGTGCCGATGAGCGCATTGGGTCGACGGCCCCAGTGCCCGCGCCAGTCGGCCACTGTCATGCCGCGGGTCAGACTGCCCCTCAGTTCGACGTCGACCGTGGTTTCCCGGTAGCTCACCAAACCGGGGTCCAGCGCGACTGCGGCGGCCAGGGGATCGTGCAGGTGGGCCAGGTACCCGTCGCCGGTGTCGAAATGGAACTCGAAGTAGAACCTCATGGCATCCTCGAGGACGCGGATCAACGGATTGTCAGCCGTCGACCGGGTGCCCCGCTCGTCGAGCACGCTCATCGCCGCCGACGGCGACCCGGCTGACGCCGCCAGTCGATTCAGCAGCGCAGGCGTCATCGCGATGTTCTCGGTGAGGTTGAGGCCCAGCACGATTGGCACATGGGTGGCCTTGTCGAGACCCCAGGCGGCGTTCCAGCCGCTGAATACCTCGGCGGCGGACTCGGGGTCCACGCTGATGTTCCATTCCGACACCGGTGTGGTGTTGCCGCGGTAGTCGAAGGCCCCGCCCATGATCACCAGCCGGCGCAGCAGCTTGGGCAGGGTGGGTTCGGCGCGCATGGCCAACGCCAGGTTGGTCAGGGGTCCGGTGGCCAGTCCGATCAATTCACCCGGGTGCGCGTGTGCGGCCCGCACCCAGGCCTCGGCGGCGTCGTGTGCGGTGAGCAGTCGGTCGCTGTCCGGTAACTGCGCATATCCCAGGCCCTGTGGCCCGTGGGTGTCCTCGGCGGTGCGCAGCGGTGCGCTCAGCGGCTGCTCGGCCCCCTTGGAGACCGGGATCCCGGTCACCCCGCACAGCTCCAGCAGGCCCAGGTTGTTGGTGCAGACCTGTTGCACCGGAACATTTCCCGCGGTCGATGCGATACCGACCAACTCGGCCTCGGGACTGGCGAACAGATATGCCAGGGCCATCGCATCATCGACACCGGTGTCGACGTCGGCGAACACGGGCATCATCGATTCGCCGCTCAGCGGCGGTGGCGTCACGCCGTCAACGATAAGACCAGATCGGCTACCAGTGCACGCCGGGCACCAACCGCACCGCCCGTTTGACCGGGCGGGCCACTGCACGGGGGACCCGCAGGGCGCGGCCGCTGCGGACCGGCCGCTTCGGCCGCCGTTGCGCCGGCTCGCCTGCGGTCCCCGGAGGGTTCTCACCGATCTGGCCCCGTGCGGCCGCTGAATCCGGATAGCCCAGATACAGCTGATGCAGAACGCGGCGCGACAGTTTCGGGGTCAGGTAATTGCCGAAATCAGCGACGGTGCCCAGCGGGGTGTCGATCCGGGCCGGCTTGTCGACCAGACCGCGCACCACCATGGCCGCGGCATGCTCGGCAGAGATCGGCGGCACGGGGTTGAGCTTGCGCGACGGTGCGATCATCGGCGTCTTCACCAGGGGCATATGGATATTGGTGAAGGTGATGTGATCCGACAGGGTCTCGGTGCCGACCACCTCGGAGAAGGCGTCGAGTGCGGCCTTGGATGGCAGGTAGGCGCTGTACTTCGGGCTGTTGGCCTGCACGCCCGCGCTGGACACGTTGACCACGTGGCCGAACCGGCGCTCGCGCCAGTGCGGCAGCAGCGCCAGCACCATGCGTACCGAGCCGAAGTAGTTGACCGCCATCACCCGTTCGTAATCGTGCAGGCGGTCGGTCGAGTTCACCACCGACCGGCGGATGGACCGGCCGGCATTGTTCACCAGGTAGTCGACGTGGTCGAACCGGCCGAGGATGTCCTTGACGGTGTGCTCGACCGACGCCGAATCGGTGACATCGCAGGTAAATGCGTAGGCCTGCCCGCCGGCCGAGCGGATCTCGGTGACCAGGTCGTCGAGCGCCTCACCGTTGCGGGCCAGCGCGAAGACGCAGGCGCCGCGTTCGGCGATCGCGATGGCCGAAGCCCGGCCGATACCGCTGGAAGCACCGGTGATGACGACGTGCCTGCCGACCAGGGGGCCGGCTGGATCGTCGCGACGGGCCCGGTCGGGATCGAGGTGCTGGGCCCAGTAACGCCACAGTTTCGGTGCGTACGAAGAGAATTCGGGTACCGAGATCCCGGTACCGCGCAGCGCGGCGGTGGTGTTGTCTGCGGTGAAGGTCGGCCGCAGCTCGACCACGTCGAGCACCTCACCGGGGATGCCCAGCTGGGTGGCGACGATGTTGCGCACCGCCTTGACCCGTCCCCGTGCCTGAAGGACAGGCGCGGCGGTGGCCCGTGGCAGCGACCCGCGCAGCGGAGGCAGTCCGGCCTCTCCTGCCACACCGCGGTAGATGTCGCGCAGCCCGATGGTCTTCGGTGCGGTGAGGTGGAAGGTTTCGCCGTCCTTGTCGTCGATGTGCAGGAGGTGGACGACGGCTTCAACTACATAGTCCACCGGCACCACGTTGGTCCTACCCGTGTCGGGAAGCATCATCGGCGTGAATCTGGGGAGGGCGGCCAGGCGTGCCAGCACGCCGAAGAAGTAGTAGGGGCCGTCGACCTTGTCCATCTCACCGGTCGCCGAATCACCCACCACGACGGCCGGTCGGTACACCCGGTAGCGCAGGCCCGGCGTCGAGCGCACCAGCAGTTCGGCCTCGAACTTGGTCTGGTGATACGGCGTGGGCAGGTCCTGGGCGACGTCGAAATCGTTCTCGGTGAACACGCCCCGATGGTTGCCGGCCACGGCGATCGAAGACACGTGGTGCAACGTGGCGTCCAGGCGCCGGGCCAGGTCGATCACCGCGCGGGTGCCCTCCACATTGGCCGCTCGCTGTTCGGATTCACCGATCGTCATGTCGTAGACGGCTGCGCAGTGCACCACATGCGAGACATCACCCAACTCCGCGACGTCAGTGTCGGACAGTCCGAGATCTGCCGCGGTCAGGTCACCGACCAGCGGTTTCACTCGCTCATCCCAGTTCTGGGCCAGCCGCTCGAACCGCGTCAGCGACTCACGGCGCACCAGAACCCACACCTCGGCGCCGGGTTCGAGGGACAGAATCCGGGTGATGACTCGGTGGCCGATAAACCCGGTACCGCCGGTAACGACATAGCGCATGCGAGTCATCGTGGCCTGAGATCGAGCAAACGTCAACAAGGCCGGTCAACTGAACCGCTGAGCCGCTATCGTCGGCACGCATGCCCCTCAATCCGGAAGCCATTGGCGAGACCACCGATCCGATTCCGTTCGACTGGACCGACCGCGACACCCTGCTGTACGCCATCGGCGTGGGCGCGGGCACCGCAGATCTCGCGTTCACCACCGAGAACAGTCACGAGATCGAACAGCAGGTACTGCCGACGTATGCGGTGATCGCCTGCTCGGCCTTTCCGGCGGCGCTAAAGATCGGCACGTTCAACTTCGGCATGCTGCTACACGGCTCCCAGGAGATCCGGCTGCACCGGCCACTGCCCCCGGCCGGGAAGCTCAGCGTGGTCTCCGAGGTCGTCGACATCCAGGACAAGGGTGAGGGCAAGAACGCGGTGGTCATGCTCAAGGGCATCGGCACCGATCCGGCCAGCGGCGAGGTCGTCGCGGAAACCCTTACCACCGTGGTGATTCGGGGCGAAGGTGGATTCGGCGGGCAGCCGGGGCAACGTCCCGTGGCGCCGCAGATTCCCGATCGCGAACCGGACGCCCAGGTGGCGTTGCCCACCCGCGAGGATCAGGCGCTGATCTATCGACTGTCCGGGGACCGCAACCCGCTGCACAGCGATCCGTGGTTCGCGAAGAATCTGGCCGGGTTCCCGAAGCCGATCCTGCACGGTCTGTGCACCTACGGGGTGGCCGGGCGGGCGTTGGTTGCCGAACTCGGAGGCGGTGACGCCACGAAGGTTCAGGCGGTGGCTGCGCGGTTCAGTTCGCCGGTGTTCCCGGGTGAGACGCTGACCACGTCGATTTGGCGTACCGAACCGGGGCGGGCGGTGTTCCGCACCGA
Organism: Mycobacterium sp. DL440; assembly: GCF_011745145.1. Lineage (NCBI taxonomy): Bacteria > Bacillati > Actinomycetota > Actinomycetes > Mycobacteriales > Mycobacteriaceae > Mycobacterium > Mycobacterium sp. DL440. Next base: position 521,178 of record NZ_CP050191.1, read on the forward strand.
GGCTGCCGGGACCGACGGTGCCGATGCCCGCCTCGTGCTGGAGGACGGCGTCGCCGAGTATTCCCAGTGATCCAGCCGGTCCGGCAATTTCGTAGAAGTGCTGCACACCGCGTGGTGGGTTGACAGGATCGGACCACTACGGGCGCACGGCGCGGTGCGGGATGGGTGGTGGCGGATGACGCAGGTAAACCTGGTCGTTGGATATCTGGCCACTCCCGGTGGCGCCGATGCGCTGGCGTTGGCAGTCCGGTTCGCCCGGACGCTGGATGCCGAGGTGAACATCTGCATTGTGCTGCCACCCGACAACGCACCTCCCGGCACCGTTCCCAAGGGCGGCTACGAGGAAGTGCTGGCCGAGCAGGCGCAGGGTTGGCTGGACGACGCGCTGGCCTCGGTGCCCGACGACGTTGTGGCGCACACGTATCTGAGCTTCGACGAGTCGTTCGCCGACGGTCTGATCCAGGAAGCGCTGCGGCTGCGGGCGGCCGCCATCGTGGTCGGCGGCGCGGGTGGGGGACTGGTCGGCAGCTACTCACTGGGATCGGTGGTCAACGAGCTGTTGCACTCCTCACCGGTACCGGTCGCGGTGGCGCCGCGCGGAACCCGCGATTCGAAAGTCGAGCGGGTACACGAAATCACCTGCGCCATCGGCCAACGCCAGGGTTCGGATCTGTTGCTCGCCACCGCGGTACGGGCCAGTCGGGCCGCGGACATACCGCTGCGTCTGGCGTCGCTGGTCGCCCTCGATCCGACGTTCGGCTCGTTGCGGGGAGACAGCGAGGCAGTGCGGGCCCATGCGCTCGCCCATGCCGAGCGGACGCTGGAAGTCGCCAGAAATGAACTGCCGGCTGAGTTTCCGGTGACCTCCACCATCGTGACCGGCCCGAGCGTCGAAGCCGCCGTCGAACAGTTGGGTTGGGACGACGGCGACATCATCATGGTCGGATCCAGCCGGCTCAGTGCGCCGCGGCGGATCTTCCTCGGTTCCACGGCGGCCAAGATGTTGCGGGTGTTGGACGTGCCGATGGTGGTTGTGCCCCGGGATGAACTGAAAGACGGCGAGGACCACTCATGACCGAGTCCGCATCGGAATCCGCGTCGCATCAAAAGCTTGCGGGTGCCGAGCAGTCCAGCGGGTTGGTGTCCAAGGGGCTCGCCGCAGGCAAGGTCGGCACGTTCTCGGGTGCGATCCTCGGGATTTCGTGCGTGGCACCCGGGTACACGCTGACCGCGAGCATCGGGTTGATCGTCGCCGCCGTCGGACTGAAGATGCCGGCGATCTTCATCGCCGGGTTCATCCCGATGTTCCTGACGGCCTACGCCTATCGCGAGCTGAACTCGCGTGCGCCCGACTGCGGGGCGTCGTTCACCTGGTCCACCAAGTCATTTGGCCCCTATGTCGGCTGGATGTGCGGGTGGGGCATGGTGATGGCCTCGATCATCGTGTTGTCCAACCTCGCCGCCATCGCGGTGGAGTTCTTCTATCTGTTCATCGCCAGGATCACCAACCATCCCTCGATCGCCGATCTCACCGACAACAAGGCCATCAACATCGTCACGACGCTGGTGTTCCTGGCCATCGCCACCGCCATCGCCAGTCGCGGTATCACGACCAGTGAGCGCGTGCAGTACGTCATGGTCGGCTTCCAGATGGTGGTGCTGCTGGCGTTCGCGGTGATGGCGTTCGTTCATGTGGGCCGCGGCGATGCGCCGGCCGGGCTGTCATTGGACCTGGATTGGTTCGATCCGTTCACCGGACTGACTTTCGGTGTGTTCGCCGTCGGCCTCACCGGATCGATCTTCGCCTTCTGGGGCTGGGACACCTGCCTGACGCTGGGGGAGGAGTCCAAGGACCCGACGAAGGTGCCGGGCCGGGCCGGACTGCTGTGCGTGCTCTCGATCCTGGCCACCTATCTGCTGGTTGCCGTCGCGGTGATGATGTACGCCGGCATCGGGGAAGAGGGTCTGGGGCTGGGTAATCCGGACCACGAGGACAACGTGTTCGCCGCGCTGGCCGATCCGGTGCTGGGCAGCTGGGCGGGACCGCTGCTGTTCCTGGCGATCCTGGCCTCGTCGGTGGCCAGCCTGCAGACCACCTTCCTGCCTGCCGCGCGGGCGATGCTGGCGATGGGTGCCTACAAGGCATTCCCGTCGCGCTTCGCCGAGGTCAGCCCGCGCTACCTGGTGCCCGGTTTCGCGACCATCACCGCAGGCGTGGTGACCGGCGCCTTCTACACCGTGGTGAATCTGCTGTCCGAGAGTGCCTTGCTGGATACCATTGCCGCCCTTGGCATCATGATCTGCTGGTACTACGGCATCACAGCATTCGCGTGCGTCTGGTATTTCCGTCGGGAGTTGTTCACCAGCGCCCACAACATGGTGTTCAAGTTCCTGTTCCCCCTGCTCGGCGGAATCATGCTGGCCTTGGTTTTCGTGATCGCGATCAGAGAGAGCATGAACCCGGAGAACGGCAGTGGTGCCGCGATCGGCGGTATCGGGCTGGTGTTCTTCATGGGTTTCGGCATCCTGCTGCTGGGCGCCGTGCTCATGTTCGTCTGGCGGTCGGTCAACCCAGCGTTCTTCCGAGGCGAGACACTCCGGCACGACACGCCGTCACTCGTGGAGTAGACGTACTGTCCGATTCGGCGAATTCAGTGAAATGAGCGACAGCGCAAATCATTTAGAACCACGTTGCGCTGTTTGCTCGGCGCAGTGGCGGGGCCACGCTCACTTTCCGCGAATGTAACGTGGTGGCGGAAAAACAACTCAAAAATCGCCACCACGTTACGTACGCGAACTATCCGGCGGCGTTGCCGATACCGGACTTACCCGGATTGTGGGCGACGTGGAACGGATCGAGGAGATCCCACACCGTCGCGACAGTGGTGTCCTTGAGTTCGGCACCCGAGGCTTCCTGATTGATGAGGTCGGCGACGATGTCGTAGCCGTAGTACACCGCCGAACCCGGTGGGGTGGTCTTGATCAGCTCCATGATGATCGTCTGCCGGGCATCTCGAGCTGCATCGTCATCACCTAGCGCAGGGGCCAGGCTCGGCAGGATCTTGCTGATCGGAATCACCGCATTCACCCAAGGCACGATCTGGCTGCCCCGGTAGATCTGCTCGGTCGCCTCGCGGATGAATGGATCGAGTTCGTCGGGAAGGGCTGTGTTCATCAACGCATTCCGCAGATTCATGATCGGCTCAGGGATGTCCGTCGGCTCCGGATCATTGTCACGGAACGGGTTGAGATCCCATGCCTGGCCATCGTCCGCGGTGTCGGCCTGAGTCTGCACCGCAGCGAGCTTCGGGGTGACGATCGACTTGCTCGCCGGTTGCGCGACGGTCTCGGTGTCCGATTTGTCGACCACTACCGGGTCCGGCTTCGGAGCCGCCTGCTTCGGGGCGAACAAGTCCTTGAGCTTGGCGACCTGACCGGCCTCGAACTCGTCGGCGCTGGGCTTCGGCTTGGGCGTGGCCGCCACCGGTTTGGTGGCCTTGGCGGTATCGGTGACCTGGGTAGCCGCCTTCTCGATCTTGCCGGCCCGCTTTTCGCGGCTGTCTTTGACGTTGTCCTTGACCTTGGACAACGGCTTGGGCCGCTCGGCCTCGCCAGTCTTCGTCTTGCCGGTCTTGGCCTGGGTGCGCTTGGGCCCGGCCTTGACGTGCTGCGATGTGCTTTTGGTCGAGCCTTTAGCCGCGCCTTCGCCGGAATCAGCGTGGGCGGTGCCCTGTCCGGCCACGGCGAGCGCCGCGCCGACTCCCGCCGCTACGGCGACACCACCGACGTAGCCGATGTACTTCGTTGACGCTGACGTCGATGCCATTGCCCGTCCTTTCACAGCCGATCCCCAGCCCAGGGGCATCGTAGGGGGCGGCGGCGTGATCGGCATCACGAGGCGCGACCTACCCACCTTCACCGGTTGCCTTGCCGCTGCACCAACAGCTGGATCTCGAACACATGTTCGATACACTGATGGGGTGAGTTGGCATAACGGGCCGCCGAGCTGGTCGGAGATGGAGCGGGTGCTCTCTGGCCAGTCGCCGCGGCCCGCCGCGGGTGGCAAGCCCCGCCGTTCCGGCCTGCCGTTGGAGCCCGCCGGCGACGGCGGGGACAGCCCGGCCTGGTCGCGTAAGCGCAGCATCTATCAGCCGCCGGAACTCGACCGGTCGCGAACGTCGGTCCGTTACGCCGAACTGCACACGCACAGCGCCTACAGCTTCCTCGACGGCGCGAGTACGCCGGAGGAGTTGGTCGAGGAGGCGGCCCGGCTGAACCTGCGGGCGATCGCGCTGACCGATCACGACGGGCTCTACGGCGCCGTCCGGTTCGCCGAGGCGGCCAGGGAGCTGGACGTGGCCACGGTCTTCGGCGCCGAGCTGTCGCTGGGGAACATTCCCCGCACCGAGGATCCCGATCCGCCCGGCCCGCATCTGCTGGTGCTGGCCCGCGGGCCGGAGGGTTACCGGCGGTTGTCCCGCGAGATCGCCAAGGCGCATCTGGCCGGTGGTGAGAAAGGCAAGCCCCGCTACGACTTCGGCGGGCTCACCGAGGCCGCTGGTGGGCACTGGCACATCCTCACGGGCTGTCGTAAAGGTCATGTCCGCCAGGCGCTTTCCCGCGGTGGGCCCGAAGCTGCCGCTGCCGCGCTGGCCGATCTGGTGGACCGGTTCGGAGCCGGCCGGGTCAGCATCGAGCTCACCCATCACGGCCATCCGTGTGACGACGAACGCAATGCCATCCTGGCCGGGCTGGCGTCGCGGTTCGGGATACCGGTGGTGGCCACCACCGGGGCGCACTTCGCAGCGCCTGACCGGGGTCGGCTGGCCATGGCGATGGCGGCGATCCGGGCCCGCAACTCGATGGACACCGCAGCCGGGTGGCTGGCCCCGCTCGGCGGGTCTCATCTGCGCTCGGGGGAGGAGATGGCCCGGCGGTTCGGTACCGAGATCGTGACGGCTGCAGCCGATCTCGGTGAGCAGTGCTCTTTCGGTCTGGCGCTCATCGCCCCGCAGCTGCCGCCGTACCCAGATGTACCGTCCGGCGAAACCGAGGACAGTTGGCTGCGGCATCTGGTCATGGCGGGAGCGGCCGAGCGGTACGGGCCCGTCGACAACGCAGAAAAGGCCTACGCGCAGATCGAACACGAACTGCGGATCATCGAGCAGCTGAAGTTCCCCGGCTATTTCCTCGTGGTCCACGACATCACCCGGTTCTGCCGGGACAACGACATCCTTTGTCAGGGTAGGGGATCGGCGGCCAACTCGGCGGTCTGCTACGCGCTGAAGGTCACCAACGTCGACCCGATCGCCAATGAGCTGCTGTTCGAACGGTTCCTGTCCCCGGCTCGCGACGGGCCGCCCGATATCGACATCGACATCGAATCGGACTTGCGCGAGAACGTCATTCAGTACGTATACGAGCGCTACGGTCGGGACTACGCCGCCCAGGTAGCCAACGTCATCACCTATCGCGGACGCAGCGCGGTCCGCGACATGGCCCGGGCGTTGGGGTTCTCCCAGGGGCAGCAGGACGCCTGGAGTAAGCAGCTCAGCCGGTGGAATGGGCGTCCCGACTCGCCGGAGGCGAAAGACATCCCGCAGCCGGTGATCGAGCTGGCCACCCAGATCGCCAATCTGCCTCGGCACCTCGGCATCCACTCCGGCGGCATGGTGATCTGTGACCGCCCGATCGCCGACGTGTGCCCGGTGGAGTGGGCCCGCATGGCCAACCGCAGCGTACTGCAGTGGGACAAAGATGACTGTGCGGCAATAGGTTTGGTGAAGTTCGACCTGCTCGGCCTCGGCATGCTCTCGGCCCTGCACTACGCCATCGACCTGCTGGCCGAGCACAAGGGCATCGCTGTCGACCTGGCCAAACTGGATCTGTCCGAACCGGCGGTCTACGAGATGCTGCAGAAGGCCGACTCGGTCGGGGTGTTCCAGGTCGAGTCCCGCGCGCAGATGGCCACCCTGCCCCGGCTCAAGCCACGCGAGTTCTACGACCTGGTGGTCGAGGTGGCGTTGATCCGGCCGGGCCCGATCCAGGGTGGTTCGGTGCACCCCTATATCCGTCGCCGCAATGGTTTGGAGGAGGTCACCTATGACCATCCGTCGATGGAATCCGCGCTGAAGAAAACGCTGGGCATCCCGTTGTTCCAGGAGCAGCTCATGCAATTGGCGGTCGACTGTGCGGGTTTCACCGCGGCCGAGGCCGACCAGCTGCGCCGGGCGATGGGTTCCAAACGCTCCACCGAGAAGATGCGGCGGCTACGCAGCCGGTTCTACGACGGCATGCGTGACCTTCACGGCATCAACGGCGAGGTGGCCGAGCGCATCTACGAGAAGCTGGAGGCGTTCGCCAATTTCGGTTTCCCGGAAAGTCATTCGCTGAGCTTCGCGTCGCTGGTGTTCTATTCGTCGTGGTTCAAACTGCACCATCCGGCGGCGTTCTGCGCGGCACTGCTGCGGGCCCAGCCGATGGGGTTCTATTCACCGCAGTCCCTGGTCGCCGACGCGCGCAGGCACGGAGTGACGGTGCACGGTCCCGGTGTGAACGCCAGCCTGGCCTACGCGACGTGCGAGAACCGCGGCATGGATGTGCGGCTCGGCCTGGGCAGTGTCCGCCACATCGGTGACGAGTTGGCCCAACGGCTGGTCGATGAACGAGATGCCAACGGGCCGTTCACCACCCTGATCGACCTGACCAACCGGGTGCAGCTGTCCGTGCCGCAGACCGAGGCGCTGGCCACCGCCGGTGCGCTGGGTTGTTTCGGGGTCAGTCGGCGCGAGGCGCTGTGGGCGGCGGGCGCGGCGGCCACCCAGCGGCCGGACCGGTTGCCAGGGGTGGGCTCTTCCTCGCACGTGCCGCCGCTACCGGGGATGAGCGCCCTGGAGTTGTCGGCCGCCGACGTGTGGGCCACCGGCATCTCACCGGACAGCTATCCGACTCAGTACCTGCGCGCCGGCCTCGACGCTCTCGGTGTTGTCCCCGCCGACAAGTTGCTGGACGTTGTCGACGGAACCCGAATCCTGGTTGCCGGGGCGGTGACTCACCGCCAGCGCCCGGCGACCGCACAGGGGGTGACGTTCATGAACCTGGAAGACGAGACCGGGATGGTCAACGTGCTGTGCGCCCCCGGGGTGTGGGCGCGCTACCGCAAGCTGGCGCAGACGTCCCCGGCACTGGTGGTGCGTGGCATCGTCCAGAACGCCAGCGGTGCGATCACCGTGATCGCCGACCGGATGGAACCAGTCGCGCTGCGGGTCGGCTCCCGATCGCGAGACTTCCGCTGAGCGCTCGGCTCAGGCACTCGCCACGGACGGGTCGATGGATGGGTCAGGGACCGGAGTGGCGCGGTCCTCGAGCCCGGTCCTCAGCAGTGACCACGCCAACCGCCGCGCGGCGGTGGCCCGCTCATGCAGGAGGTGCTGGACGGCCGGGATGGGGTTGGTTTCCGGGGTGCGGCCCTCGACCACGTCGGCGTGCAGATCCTCGGCGACCTGGATCGCCATCAGCACCGCATCGTTGACCCGGTTCAGGGCGTCCTGCAGGCGGTCGTCCTGGCTGAGCAGGTGGGCGTTGTCCAACTCGACCGAGACATCACTTACGACCTGGCTGATCTGAGCGAAGAGCGCGTTCATCGCGGTTTCCCGCTCGTCGCGGTCCGGGTTGCGCAGTTGCGTCGCACCTTCGGTCCACAGCGTCGCCAGCATCCGGGTGTGGGCTCCGACCGCGCGGGATACCTCGATCATCGCCTGCTTCTGCAGCTGCTCGAGCAGGTTGTTGCGTTCGATGCGGGACAGTTCTCGTTGGGCTGCCAGTTCGGCGTGGTGCAGTTTCTGCTGGGACTCCATCTGGGCCCGATGCCATTTCTGGGTCAGCGCGAGTCCCAGCGCCGAGCGCTCGTCGGCAGCCGCCAGCTCACGCCGCAGGCGCTCGTCGGCCTGCGCGATGTCGTATTTGGCCTGACGTTGGATGGTGAGGGTCAGCCACATCGTCACCATCACGACGACGAAGACGACGGCACCGAAGAACCACTCGGCCTTGCTTCCGGGTTGTCCCGGGCTGAACAGCAGGTAGGAGATGATGGCCAGGCTGCCCAGGCCGCCACACACCAGCCACCCGATACCGGGCCTGGTGTCAACCGACATCGTCTTGGCCGGCGCCACTGGATCCACCACAGCCACCCGCATCGGCTCGGTCACCTCGCCCACCTGGTCGTAGTTCGGCGGGGCGCCCCCTGAAGACTCAGCGGCCCTTGTCGATTCAGTTAGTCCGGCCATGTCGACCTCCCGTCGGCCAAGCCTGCCACCGTGCGCGTACAGAGTAGGGCCACCCTCCGCGCCGCGTGCTACCGGCCGGTGGCACCCTCCTCGCATACTCTGTTTTTCGTCATTCTTCAAGTGCCCCTGGCGATGACGGGCCGCTCCAAAACCGCTAGTGTCATCGGCGTGCTCCCCGTGAGCGGTGGTGAATCGGACCCGACAGTTCCGGCAACCGGCCGCTCACTTCTGTTGATCTGTTCGCTTGAGAATTGAGGGCCCATGGGACAAAACGCGACGCTGGAAGGTGATTCGGCGGTCATCGTCAGTCTGTCGGAAGCGGCGATGCACATGTATTCCGCCGCTATCGACGCACTGCCTTTCCCCGAGGACAAGAAGTTCCACAAGCGCGCCGACGTCGTCCTGTCCGGCCTGCGCAAGCTGCGTGCCTCGCTGGCCGAGGCGGCCGGCAGCAACCGGCCTTCCCCGGCGGTCATCGTGGCGCTCAGTGGGGTTCGTCAGCGGTACGACTCGCTGATGTCCCACGCCGCATCGGCACCGGGTTCCTCTCTGGGGCAGCAGATCTACGTCACCCGCATCCACGCCAAGCTGTCGGCGCAGGAAGTGGCCAATGGCGCCGGTCTGCGTGACGGTCTGCTCGACGAACTCGAGGCCGGCGCAACGCCGACGGACGCCGAGGCGGCGAAGATCCGCGACACGATCGCTGCGCTTGGCGGGTTGCCCGGCGACGACCATGGCATCCATGCTGTCCCCGCTCCGGCCGACTTCGGGTCGTCGGACGAGTCGCAGGCAGGCGGCTGGGAACCCGTGCTGGTCTCCGAGAACGCCGGCTGAAACCCCGCGAAAACCACCCGTGCGCCGTCGTCGATCAGGCTCCGGCGCGCAACTTTCATCGATTAGCTGAGTTGCACTGCAGCGCACGATGATTGGAAGCTCCCCAGCAAACTGCTGGGGAGCTTCTCTGGTTCGGCGGACGGTTGTAGTCTCGCCGCATGACAGCCGAACCAGCCCTGAACTTGACCGTTGACGAACTGCTCACCACGACCCGCTCGGTGCGCAAACGCCTCGACTTCGAGAAGCCGGTCTCGCGTGAGGTGATCATGGAGTGCCTCGACCTGGCCCTACAGGCTCCGACCGGGTCGAATGCGCAAGGCTGGCAATGGGTTTTCGTCGAGGACCCGGCAAAGAAGAAGGCGTTGGCCGACATCTACCGGGCCAATGCCAATCCCTATCTCGACCTGCCCAAGCCGGAGCGCGGCGACGTCCGCGACCAGCAGATGGGTGCGGTAACGAGCTCCGCCAGATACCTCACCGACAACTTCGAGAAGGCCCCGGTGCTGTTGGTGCCATGCCTCGAAGGCCGTCCCGACGGCGCACCGGCGGGGATGAGTGCGTCTTTCTGGGGGTCCCTGCTGCCCGCGGTGTGGAGCTTCATGTTGGCGCTGCGGTCGCGGGGCCTGGGATCGGCCTGGACGACGCTGCACCTGCTCGGCGACGGCGAGAAGCAAGCCGCCGAACTGCTGGGCATTCCGTTCGATCGCTATGCCCAGGCGGGCCTGTTCCCGATCGCCTACACCGTGGGCACCGATTTCAAGAAGGCCAAGCGCCTTCCCGCCGAGCAGTTCTCACACTGGGACAGTTGGTGAGCCGGGGCGCCCTGGGGTGCCTGTTGCGCCCGATGTAAATGTGAAGCCGGAGTATGAACACTCTGTGGGATTCGGGCGTGGGCCGCGTGTCGGCCCACGCCCGCGGCGTAACTAGACGCCGCCGGCGAAGCCGTGTTGGCGCCACGCCTCATAGGCGGCGACAGCCGCTGCATTCGACAAATTCAGTGACCGCCTGCCGGCAAGCATCGGAATACGCACCTGCGCGGTGATATTGGGGTCGGCCAGAGTTTGGGCATCCAGCCCGGTGGGTTCCGGGCCGAACATCAGCACGTCGCCGGGTTGGTAGGCGACGTCGGTGAACGACGTCGTCCCGTGCGCGGTGAACGCATAGACCCGAGCCGGCAGCAGAGCGCGCCACGCCGCCGCCAGATCGGCGTGCACCGTCACCGATGCCAGGTCGTGGTAGTCCAGGCCGGCCCGGCGCAGCTTGGGCTCGGACAGATCGAAACCCAGCGGCTCGACCAGATGCAGCTCGCATCCGGTGCCCGCCACCATCCTGATCGCATTGCCGGTATTAGGTGCGATGCGAGGAGAAAAGAACATCACCCGGAACATCCGACGATGATCGTATGGCGCCCTGCTCTGTGACGAATCGGGATGCAAATGCAGTCGTGAATCGGCTTGGAGAATCAGGGTGGGAAATCGGCACACGTTTGGGCAAGCGCATCACTGTTTGCTCGATTACCACACAACTCCGCTACAGCTCGGTCACGAACTCTGTCTGTTCAGTAAGAATTGTGGAAACGCTCGCGCGCTGCTGTCATACTCGTGCAATTGCCAAGGCGTTTGACGCCCGCCCCAGTGTGGGCGGAAACAGCAGGAAGTCTTATGAATCACGCCCCACGAGTGAATTGCGGCCACACTGCCGGTAGTGCGGTTGGGTGCCGATGACTGCCTTTACGCAGCTGAAACAGGCTGACGGCACCCTGGTCGAATTCTCCCCAGCACCATCGGCTCCGGCCAAGCGCCCTTCTCGCTGGTCGCCGGCCAACTGGCCGGTCAACCGGAAAGTCCTCGCCATCGTCGTCGTGCCGTTGATCCTGGCCGCGACGTTCGGAGGCTTGCGCATCTATGCCAGTGCCAGCGCCGCCGGAGATCTCCGGTTGGCCGCTGACCGGGCCGAATTGATTCCCGGCATCGACAGCTACATGGCTGCCATGGAGGGCGTCCTCATCGCAGCTACCGAAGGTGGCGATGGGCAGGCCGCGATGTCTACGTTCAATGAGCGGAAATCGGACCTGCAGCAACGCCTGGACGCGACTGATGCAGCTGAAGATGTGGATCAGGCGGTGAGCGGCCTGCTCAGCAAGGGGCCGGAACTGGTCGACGCGGTGATGTCAAACTCGATCGACCTGCGCCAGCGCATCCTCAACTACGGCCCGCTGCTGCTGACCGGGGAAGCTGCCATCACCGGTTCGGTGCACAGCAACCAGCAGTCGCTCCAGGCCCAGGTCGAGGCGCTGGCCCGGGCGGTCGGCGCCCGCGGGCAGATGGCCATTCAGCAGATGCTGGTCACCGCCGGCGGTGCAGAGCCGGAGCCGCTGCTGCGCACCTCGATGATCACGATGGCCGGTACCGAACCTTCCACGGTCGCGGCACTGACCAAGGTGCTGGGCGGTGGCTCCCAGGAGGCGGCCACCCTGCGCGCCGAGATGGTCAAGCGGATGGCGATGATGTCCAACCCCGGGGTTCCGCTGGTCGGTAACCCGGACATGCTGGCCTCGTTGCAGACCACCGACAAGATCGCCGGGCAGATCATCGAGAACACCACCGCGGCGATTCCCGCTGCGGTCGAGGCTCAGGCCAACGATGCCCGCAACGATGCGATCCGCGACGCGATCCTGGTTGCGACCGCGATCATCAGCGCCATCGTCATCGTGTTGTTGGTGGCCCGCTCGCTGGTGCGCCCGCTGCGGACGCTTCGGGACAGCGCGCTGCGGGTGGCCCACCAGGATCTGGCCAAGGAGATCGAACGGGTCCGCGCCGGCGGCGAGTTGGTCCCGGTGACCCCGATCCCGGTGCAGACCACCGAAGAGGTCGGCCAGGTGGCCCATGCCGTCGACGAGCTGCACGAGCAGGCGGTGTTCCTCGCCGGTGAACAGGCTCAGCTGCAGTTGCAGGTCTCGGACATGTTCGAGACGTTGTCGCGGCGTAGCCGTTCCTTGGTCGACCAGCAGTTGTCGCTCATCGATCAGCTGGAGCGCAACGAGGACGACCCTCAACGGCTGGAGAGTCTGTTCCGGCTTGACCACCTCGCGGCCCGCATGCGCCGGAACGGGGCCAACCTGTTGGTGCTGTCCGGGTCCAAGCTGGCTCGAGAGCACAGCCGGCCGGTGCAGCTGGCGACGGTCGTCAACGCCGCAGCTTCGGAAGTCGAGGACTACACTCGCGTGGTCACTGCGTCGGTCGCCGACGTCGAGATCACCGGTTCCGCAGCCGGCGACCTGATCCACCTGCTGGCCGAGCTGCTCGACAATGCGCTGCGCTACTCACCGCCGATCTCGCAGGTGCGGGTGTCGGCCGTGCATGCGGCCAAGGGCGCGTTGGTGATCGAGGTCAGCGATGTCGGCCTGGGCATGACCGAGGCCGACCTGCGGGTCGCCAACACCCGTCTGCAGTCGGGCGGCGAGGTCAACCCTTACACCGCGCGTCACATGGGTCTGTACGTGGTCGGGCGTCTGGCCACCCAGCACGGTCTGGTGGTACGGCTGCGCAGCACGGTCGCCGAGGAACCGAGCTCGGGTACCACGGCAGGGGTCTACATCCCGGCCACGCTGCTGGCCCGCGACGGTGGCGACGCCGTCGACGACCTTCCCTATGGCATGCCCGTCGACGCCCATGCCGGGATCGCCACGGCGCTGTCGTTGGACGCCGATCCCGCCGATGGTTCGGAGTTCGGGCTTGCCGACTCCAACGTCAACGGCGCCGAGGTTCCGTTCGACCTGCTGCCTCAGCGCAGTCCGGGAGCCAGCGGTATCTCGGAGCTGCCGGGCACGCTCGCCCCACAACCGGAGCCGGCCGCTGAGGAGCCGGTCGAGGAGCCTGCGGACGAGCCGGTCAGTGAGTGGCCGCAGCAGTGGCCGGTGCACACCGAAGAGAGCGCGGCCTTGGCCAAGGGCGAAGCCAAGGGTGAACTCGGGGGAGCGGCCGACACCGCGGCGGACGCAGCGGACGACACTGCGGCCGACGACGACGCGGAGTCGGGACGTCTGTCACCCACCAACACCTCGTCGTTCTTCGCATCCCGCGGGCAGGCCGCCACCAACGGCGTAAACGGTGCTGACGGCCTCAACGGCCTCAACGGTGCCAGCGGCGTCAACGGCCTGAACGGTCTCAACGGGCTGAACGGTGTGCACGCACCGGCTCATGATCCCGGCGAGGAACCGGAAGAACCGCTGGAATCCGCCCCGGTCCAGGCCGAAAGCCCGGACGTCCAGGGCGACTCGATCTATCAGTCGATGATCTCGGAATTCGACATCGATCCGACGACCCACGTGCGCAGTGCCGACCTGGACTGGAAGACGGTCTGGGAGAAGGGCTGGTCGGTGGCCGCCGCGGCGCAGGATGCGCCCGTCGAGCAGCACACCGAGGAAGGCCTGCCCATGCGTACGCCGGGTGCCCGACTGGTGCCGGGCGGCGTTGCAGCGGTGGCCGCGGCCGTCGGCGAGTCCAACGGGCGTCACCGCAACGGTGGAGTACACCGTAACGACGACGGCTCAGAGACGGTAGCATCGGCAGACGAACCTGACAGCGGCATGTTCGCGGCGTTCAAACCGCGTGATCCTGAGGCTGTCCGCGCGAGCACCAGCAACCTTTTCGGAGGCGTGCACGCCGGACGATCGCATGCCCGTGAGACCAGAGGAACCGATAACGAATGACGCGTCCGACACAACGCGACTCCCTGGACTGGCTCGTGTCCAAGTTCGCCCGCGAGGTATCCGGGGTGTCCCATGCGGTGTTGGTTTCGGCCGACGGACTGCTGATGGCTGCCAGCGAACAGATGCCGATCGAGCGGGCCGACCAGCTCGCCGCGGTCTCCTCCGGTCTGGCCAGCCTGGCCACCGGAGCGTCGCAATTGTTCAACGGCGGCCACGTGATGCAGTCGGTGGTCGAGATGGAGAACGGCTACCTGCTGCTGATGCGGGTGGGTGACGGCTCCAACCTGGCCACGCTGACCGCCCCGTCGTGTGACATCGGGCAAGTCGGCTACGAGATGGCCATTCTGGTCGAGCGAGTCGGCGCGGTGGTGCAGTCGTCGCGCCGTACGCCGCAGCCGTCTTGAGTCCCCGACCCCTTCTGCCTATCGCGAGGTGCCTGTGGACGAACCGGAAACCACCGATCGACCGAGTTTGGTGCGGCCGTACACCCTGACGGCCGGCCGCACCGACTCGCGTGTGCATCTTCCGCTGGAAGCGCCGGTGCAAAAAACCGACACGACGCGCGAACCGCGCTGGACTGGGCACGATGTGCGCGCACAGATCGTAGAGTTGTGCACCGGCAGTCCTTCGGTTGCCGAGATTGCCGCTCATTTATCTCTCCCGCTCGGCGTGGCGCGCGTGCTGATCGGGGACTTGGTGACGCAGGGTTATCTCCGGGTGGAAGCCACCCTTGATGACTCGGCTAGCTTCGACGAACGCCGCGAATTGATTGGAAGGACCCTGCGTGGCCTACGAGCACTCTGAACCCCGCTCGGCCTCCGGCGGCGGCTCCCCCCGAGGTGGGGCCGTCTCGACGAAGATCGTCATTTCCGGCGGGTTCGGGGCAGGGAAGACGACCTTCGTGGGCGCGGTCTCCGAGATCATGCCGCTGCGTACAGAAGCGTTGGTCACCAACGTGTCCGAGGGTGTCGACGCCCTGGACGGCACCCCGGACAAGCGCACCACGACGGTCGCCATGGACTTCGGCCGGATCACGCTCGACGAGGAGCTGGTGCTGTACCTGTTCGGCACCCCCGGGCAGCGACGGTTCTGGTTCATGTGGGACGACCTGGTGCGCGGTGCGATCGGTGCGATCATCCTGGTCGACGTCCGTCGCCTGCAGGACAGCTTCGCCGCGGTCGACTTCTTCGAGGCCCGCAAGCTGCCGTTCATCGTCGCGGTGAACGAGTTCGACGACGCGCCAAAGCATCCCACCCAAGCGGTGCGCAAGGCCCTGGCACTGCCGGAGCACATCCCGGTGGTCGCCGTGGATGCCCGCGACCGCAACTCGGCCAAGGCTGCGCTGATCGCGGTCACCGAATACTCGTTGAGCACGCTTTCTGCGTTGCCCGGCTGAGGCGTGGTAGCTGACGAAACCGCCTGGGCGGACAGGGAATTCACAGGTGTGGATTTCCGTGCCGAGGAATATGACGGAGTTCTGAGCCGGTTGAGCACCGAGCGTGTGGTGTTCACCGAGTGCGATTTCAGCGGCGTCGACCTGTCCGAGTCTCAGCATTCGGGCTCGGCGTTCCGCAACTGTACGTTCCGCCGCGCCACGCTGTGGCACAGCACGTTCACCAACTGCAGCCTGCTGGGTTCGGTGTTCACCGAGTGCCGGCTACGGCCCATCAAAATCGTGGAGTCGGATCTGACGCTGGCCGTGCTGGGCGGCTGCGATCTGAGGGGCGTCGACCTCTCGGACTGCCGGCTACGCGAAGCCAGTCTGGTTGGGGTTGACCTGCGCAAGGCGGTGCTGAGGCAGGCGGACCTGACCGGGGCCCGGGTGCAGGACGCCAAGCTCGACGAGGCCGATCTGCGCGGCGCCCGCGTCGACCCCACGTTCTGGACCACCGCGAAAGTGCGCGGTGCCAAGATCGACATCGCCCAGGCGCTGGCCTATTCGGCCGCACATGGCCTCGACGTCCACGGCGGGTAACTTCTTCGGCCGAACAGACGCAAAACTGCGCATTTCCACTGGAAAATGGGCAGTTTTGCGTCTGCTCGCGGAGGGGACTCAGCCGGAGAACTCAGGCGGCCTTGAGTCGGATCCGCCAGCGAACGAACCCGGTGTAGACGATGCAGATCAATACGAGGATGCCGATGTTGATCAGCCACACCGACGGCGTGTGCTTCCAGTGCGAGTCGGCGGGCAGCAGCGGTGGCGGCACCAGGCGGGTCAGGTCGACGGTCGATGCCGAGGCGGCAAAGCCCCAGCGCGCCGGGGTGATCCAGGACAACTGATCCAGCACAACCCGGTCGGTCACCGGGATCATGCCGCCGGAGAACACCAGCTGACTCATCACGGTCACCACCAGCAGCGGCATGATCTGCTCGGCTGAGCGGGCCAGTGCCGAAAGCGCGAGCCCGACCATCGCCGACGCCACACACGTCATCGAGATGTCGATGAACAATTCGAGGTTGCGGCCGCCGAGGAAGGCGCCCCGGTCGACTGCGCCCGGGCCCCAGCCCTTGCCGAGGATCGTGATCACCGTGACGATGGCGGACTGGATCACCGCGAAGACCGCGAACACTGCGATCTTGGCCATCAGGTACGCAGTGGTCGACAGACCGACGGCCTGCTCACGCCGGAAGATTGCCTGCTCACCGATCAGAGCGCGGATGGTCAGCGCGGTGCCCATGAAGATCGCGCCGACGTTGAGCATCACCAGGATCTGGCCCGGTTCGTTGGGAGCCTCGCCGCCTTGGACGGCCGGCACCGGCAGACCGAACCCGACATCACCTGGCACCGACAACGACAGCACACCCATGATGAACGGCAGCATCAACAGGAATGCGGTGTAGCCACGATCGGACACGATCAGCCGGACTTGTCGGCGGGCGATCGTGGAGAGCTGGCGGAAGAGGCTGGTGTGCGTCGGCTCGCCGAGGCTCTCCGGTTTCTCCGCGGGCGGTTTCGGGGGTGGGGGGCCGTGCTTGGCGAGATAACGCTGCTTGGCTCCTTCAGGGTCACCGGCGACCGTGCTGAAGATGTCGGCCCAGTTGGTGGTGCCGAGTTCGTCGCCGATCTCGTCAGGTGGCCCGCAGAATGCGGTCTTCCCTCCGGGCGCCAGCAGCAGCACCTGATCGCACACGTCGAGATACGTCAGCGAGTGGGTGATGACGAGTACGACGCGGCCGGCGTCGGCGAGCTGGCGCAGCATCGTCATGACCTGGCGGTCCAATGCCGGGTCCAGACCCGAGGTCGGTTCGTCGAGGATCAGCAGTGACGGGCCGGTCAGCAGTTCCAGTGCCACCGAGGCACGTTTGCGCTGTCCGCCGGACAGCTTTTCGACCCGCGTGTCGAGATGCTTGGTCATCTCGAGTTCTTCGAGCACCTGCATGACGACCTGTTCGCGGTCGGCTTTGGTGGTGTCCGGCGGCAGCCGCAGCTCGGCGGCGTACATGAGTGCCTGCCGGACGGTGAGCTGACCGTGCACGACATCGTCCTGCGGCACCATGCCGATGCGGGATCGCAGCGAGGCGTACTCGGAGTGGACGTCGTGGCCCTCGAACGTGACCGTGCCGCTGGTCGGATGGGTCAGGCCGGCGACCTGGCGGGCGAACGTCGACTTGCCCGCACCCGACGGGCCGATGACGGCGGTCAGCATGCCGGGGCGCGCGTCGAGCGAGATGTTCTCGAGCAGTGTCTTGTTGCCCTCGATCGTCCAGGTCAGGGCACGCACCTCGAGCCCCCCGGTGCGGGTGTCGGCCTCGGTCTCGCTGCGGCGCACCAGGGTGCCGCCGGAGAACGTCAGGTCGACGTTGCCGATGGTGACCACGTCGCCGTCGTGCAGAACAGCGGAGTCCACCCGCGCGCCGTTGACGAAGGTGCCGTTGATGCTGCGCTCATCGCGGATCGCGGTGCCGCCGGTCATCGGGATCAACGTGGCGTGATGCCGTGAGGCGAGCACATCGGGGATGACGATGTCGTTGTCGGTCTCGCGGCCGATCTTCACCGCACCGGCCGGCGCCGGGCTGGTGCGCCCGGGCCGCAGGATCTTGAGCATGCTGGTGGCGATGTTGCCGCCGGGCTCACTGCTACCGCGGCTCGAGGTGGCCGTCGGCCCCATCGCCGTGGGCGGCGCGGCCGGGCTCGAGTTGCGAACCGGTTGGGGCTGATAGGCCTGTGGACCGCTGGGGTGGCCGGTCTGGGGGCCACTCGGATAGCCGGATTGCGGTCCGCTCGGGTATCCGCCCTGCGGGCCGCTGGGATACCCGGTGGGCGGGGTCGGGTAGCGCGGTTGTGGGCCGGAGGAGTAGCCGGGGCGCTGCGCCGCCGGCGGTTGTCCGTACTGCTGCCGGCCGGGGGCGGCGGCCTGGGTGGGCCAGGCGCCACTGGGCCGGTTCGCGAGCGGTACCGCCGCGGTCGGGGTGCGGCCGACGGACCCCTCCTGGACGCGGCCGACCTCGAACGTCAGCTGCGGGCCGTCCGGGTTGCCGATGTTGACGACCTGGCCGTCATGGATGTCGATCGTGGGCACCCGGCGGCCGTTGGCGTACATGCCGTTGAGGCTGCCGTTGTCGATCGCGATCCATCGACCTTGGTCGAAGCGCAGCACCACGTGGGCACGCGATATCAGCGGGTGGGCGATGCGGACGTCGGCGCGGAGGTCGCGGCCGATGACGACATCGTTGCCCGGGGCGAAGGTACGGGTCGATCCGTCGTAACGAACGGTCAGCGCAGGGCTCATCGTGCTCAACTCTATCGGTAGTTTTCACCGGGGCTGGGCCGTTGCGGGGGTGTCGCGTCGTGTGACGATGACACGCATGGTTTCTGAAGGGGCGCAGAAGGTGGCCGGCCGGGTGCTCGGCGTGCTGCGGCGGGCGGGCACGGTGCTGGCCGGGGCAGCGGCGGTGTGGTTGGTGTGGGCCGTGGTGCTGGGTGCCTGGGCACGGCTGGTGGCGCCGCGCAGTACAGGTGAAAGCGCCTGGTACGTATTCAACCTGCACCGGTGGGGCGCCGCCCTGCCGAACCGGATGGCGCTGGCCGTGACGGTGATCGCGGTGGTGCTGATCGCGGCGATGGTCTACAGCGTGTGGCGTGGACGCACCGACCGCGACCTGGCGGCCACCCCGGCCGGCGCGGCGGGTGTGGCGGCCGTGCTGGTCATCGCCTACGTCAGCCAGGGCATCCCGGCGTTCTACCACCGGGTGATGGACAGTGCCCCGGTCACCACGGCGTTGCCTCTCGGTACGGCGGCGTGGTGGTTGTGTCTGGCCGGCGCGGCGGCGACCTTCCTGGCCGCGCGGGCCTTCCCTCGCCTGGAGCGCGGCTCGGTGAAGTTGCTGGCTGTCGGCGCAGCGATCGCAATTGTGGTTGCCGCGGTGGTGACCGTGGGTGCGTTGCGCGCCGGTGACGACGCACGCTTCGTCGACGCGACGACGGCGGCAGCTACCGATGTGCCCGGGGTGCCCACCGCGTTGGGGAAGCGGACGTTCACGGTGTCAGTGCCTGACGCCTTCGCCGAGCGAGACGTGTCGGTATATGACATCGATTCTGCCGGTGCCGGTTTCGCGGTCTATCAGAAGGGCCGCATCACGGCCTATGGCACCGACGGCAAGGAGCGCTGGCACTACGCGCGCACGGGACCCGGAGACGTGGGCGTCAACGGGATGCGGGTCGTTGACAGTGGCGCCACGGTGTTGGCGTTCATCGATGGTGGCCTGGTCGGTCTGGATGCGACCACTGGGGAGCAGCTTTGGACCAGTGGGGATGCGGACTTGCACGACGCGGCACGGGGACGTTTTCGTTTGGCGACCGGTCCGTTCATCGTGGGATGGAACGACGAGCGCGTCTGGACCCGATACGACGGGCGGACCGGCCACGCATTGTGGAGTGTGCCCGCACCACATCCCGGTTGCGGCATTGTCGAACCCGTCGTGGCCGCGTCCGGTGTGGTGTCCACGGTTCAATGTGAGGACGGCAAGGTCTGGTTGAGTGTGCTCGATCCCGAGACCGGGGAAATCGGTTGGGACACAGTCCTGTCGGAGGAAAAAATCGACCCGGCGGTGCCGATCGAACAGCGCTACCTCAAGCTGGGGGCCAGGCCGGCCAACGGCATCGGAGTCTTCATTTCCCTGCTGGGATCCGGTGCGCCCGACTCAGCCCTGTATGCCGACATCGTTCATCGCACTGTCACCGCGTTGCCGGCAGACGGACGATTCGCCGAATCATATGGTCCCAGCGATGATTTCGTGGTGTGGTATCTCGATGATCGGACCACCCGGCTGACCCTGTTCGGGCCTGACGGGCATCAACGGTGCCAGGTTCCCGACGGCGTCGAGCCGGTTCGGACGACCGTGCCGAGCCAGCGAGTTGATCAACCTGCCTACGTCGCGTTCCCTGACAGCCTGGTTCTCGCCGACCGTGGTGCCCGGGGCGCCACGGGCTCACTGCGCACCTTCGATGCGAAGACGTGCGCTCAGACCGCCACGGTGCCAGCCGAATCGGTGGAGGGCCTGGTGCCGGCCCCGGGTGCGGTGTTGGTGTTGCGGCGCGACGGGCAGACGCTGCAGATCGATGGCTACACCGCCTAGGTCGGCGTATTGGCCAGCGCGGGTACGGCTTCTTCGGGGTAGCGGTCCTGGGCGTCCCAGACGTCCCAGGTCTGCACGGCCCAGAACACCGCGAAAAGCACGATGAGGATGAGTTCGACGGTGATCACGCCGAAGTGCCATCCGAGAATCAGCAGCACCACGCCGGCCACGACGGTGACGAGCATGAGCGCGGCGATGGTCGCGTAGAACCGGGCCAGGTGCCGGCGCACGGCGGCCCGCGCGTAGCACGCGTGGTAGACCGCCACGAGGGTGATGGCCAGGAACATCGCCACCGCGGCGATCACGTGTGCGTGTTGGGCGAACCAGTCCCACAACATCAGCGGGGCGCCGGCGATGGCGATGGCCAACAGTGCTGTCGGAAGCCATTTTTCGACCCGCAGCAGCGCGGTGGCGATGGTCTTCCACGGCGTGGCGGCCTCGGCGCAGGATGGTTCGGACGCCACGGGTGGTTGCTGCGGGCGGCGCCAGCGGCCCAGTGCCAGGTACATCCCGGTGCCGACGGCGACAGCGACGAATAATGCGGCGACGTTGTTGGCGACGCCACCGAACGGGTCGGTGACCGTGGGGAGCCATGGCCGGCACAGGTCGTCGGGACCGGTGGGAACCAGGGCCACGATGAAAGCCATGAACCCGGAGTAGTTCAGCAGCGCGTCCTCACCGATCCGGCTGCCCTTGTAAGCGATCAGGCAGATGCCGATCGCGCACAGGGAGGCCAGAAACACCGCGTGGGTGCGGGTGTAGAAGAACGCGCTGATCGACCCCTGCGGGCAACTGTGCGTCCACGTCAACGCCAATGAGGTCAACAGGAAAACCACCAGCGCGACCAGGCCGACCCGCACGTAGCGGTAGGTCACCATGGTGTCGCTGGTGAAATCGGTGCTCACTTCACGAGTGTGTCCGGAGCTCCTGTCACCACGCAATGGGTGTGGCTGTAGATGGTCGGCATGCACTCGTTGCAGTGCGTGCACAGCGATTTCACGGAACCTTTTTCGCTCTCGGCTTTGATCCGGTTGAGCAGGTCCGGCTCGGCGAGCAGCGCGCGGCCCATCGCGACGAAGTCGAAGCCGGCCGCCATCGCCCGGTCCATGGTCTCGCGGTTGGTGATGCCGCCCAGCAGGATGATGGGCATGGTCAGCTCGGCGCGGAACTTCTCGGCGTCGCGCATCAGATACGCCTCGTGGTACGGGTATTCGCGGAAGAACTTGTTGCCGCTCATCCGGATGCCCCAGCTGATCGGGGGTTTGAAGTTCGCGGCGAACTCCTTGACCGGCGCGCCGCCGCGGAACAGGTACATCGGGTTGACCAGCGAGCTGCCCGCGGTGAGCTCGATGGCGTCCAGGCCGCCGTCTTCCTCGAGCCACTTCGCCGTCTGCAGCGACTCATCGATCGGGATGCCGCCGCGGATGCCGTCGCTCATGTTGAGCTTGGCGATGACGGCGATCTTCTTGCCGCCGTGCTTGTCGACGGCGTCGCGCACCGCGCGCACCACACCGCGGGCCACCTTCGCCCGGTTCTCCAGTGAACCGCCGAACTCGTCGGTGCGCCGGTTGATCAGCGGGGACAGGAACGAGCTGGCCAGGTAGTTGTGGCCGAGGTGCACCTCGACGGCATCGAATCCCGAGTCGATCGCCAGCCGTGCGGCATTGGCGTGGGCTTCGGTGACGTCGCGGATGTCGTCGATGGTGGCCTTCTTGGCGAACCGCATCGACAGCGGGTTGAAGAATCGCACCGGCGCCAGCGCCTTGGCCTTGTTGGTGCGCGAATTGGCCACCGGCCCGGCGTGGCCGATCTGGGCACTGATGGCCGCACCCTCGGCGTGGATGGTCTCGGTGAGCTTGGTCAACCCGGGTACCGCTTCCGGCCGCATCCAGATCTGCCAACCGTCGGTGCGGCCGCCGGGGGACACGGCGCAGTAGGCGACGGTGGTCATGCCGACTCCGCCGGCCGCGGGCAGCCGGTGGTAGTTGATCAAATCCTCGGTGACCAGCGCATTGGGCGTGGACGCTTCGAAGGTGGCGGCCTTGATGATGCGATTGCGCAGCGTCACCGGACCGAGCTTGGCCTCACTGAAAACATCAGTGAACACATTGGGCTGGGTGTTCATATGCTGAGCCTGCCACGCGGCTGACACAATGGCACCCGTGGGTGCGATTGTGTTGGACGGTAAGGCCACGCGCGACGAGATCTTCGTCGACCTCAAGCAGCGCGTAGCGAAGTTGACCGAAGCGGGCCGGACGCCCGGGCTCGGAACGGTGCTGGTCGGTGACGACCCCGGCTCGCAGGCCTATGTGCGCGGCAAGCATGCCGACTGCGCCAAGGTCGGGATCAACTCGATCCGGCGTGACCTGCCCGCCGACATCACGCAGGCCCAGCTTGACGAGACGATCGACGAGCTCAACGCCAACCCGGACTGCACGGGCTACATCGTGCAGCTGCCGCTGCCCAAGCAGCTGGACGAGAACGCCGCGCTGGAGCGCATCGACCCGGCCAAGGACGCCGACGGTCTGCATCCCACGAACCTCGGTCGGCTGGTGCTCGGCAAGGAAGCGTCGCTTCCTTGTACCCCCCGCGGCATCGTGCACCTGTTGCGTCGGTTCGAGGTGCCGATCGCCGGGGCCCACGTGGTGGTGATCGGGCGCGGGGTGACGGTCGGCCGGCCGATGGGCCTGTTGCTCACCCGACGCTCGGAGAACGCCACGGTGACGCTGTGCCACACCGGCACCCGGGATCTGCCTGCTCTGACTCGGCAGGCCGACATCATCATCGCCGCGGTCGGTGTGCCGCACATGGTGACCGCCGACATGGTCAAGCCCGGGGCGGCCGTCGTCGACGTCGGTGTGAGCCGGGTGGACGGCAAGCTCACCGGTGACGTTGCGCCCGACGTCTGGGATGTGGCCGGGCACGTGTCGCCCAACCCGGGCGGGGTCGGTCCTCTGACGCGGGCGTTCCTGCTGACCAACGTCGTCGAGCTCGAAGAGTCGAAACTGGCGTGACAGTGAACGAGTTCGTCCGCAAGGTGTTCGCCGGCCAGTGGCCGATCCTGGTGGTCGGGCTGATCTTCATCGCGGCGTTCGCCTTGGTGGTGGCGGGCTACTGGCGCCGCGGCGCGCTGGTCATCGGGATCGGCGTGGGCGCTGCGGCAGCGCTGCGGCTGGCCCTGACCGATGACCGGGCCGGGCTTCTGGTGGTGCGTTCGAGGACCATCGACTTCACGACCACCGCGACGGTGAGTGCCATCGTGCTCTACATCGCCTGGACCATCGACCCGTTGGGCACGTCGTAGTTTTCCCGCCGAGTGGCCAGTTATTGCACGGAAATTGGGAAAACCCGTGTAATAACTGGCCTTTCGGCTCGGGGTGCAATTCGGGGGAGGGGGCTGCCCGGCTACCCGAATATTCACAGTAAATGCTCAGTGGGCAATATTGCTCAGTGGGCAATATTTAGTTAGTGTGGTGGCATGGCACCGGGACTGCGGGAACGCAAGAAGCTCGACACTCGACGGGCGCTGAGCGATGCCGCGCTGACTCTGGCGTTCGAGCGTGGACTGGAGAACGTCACCCGCGAGGACATCGCCAACCTGGCCGGGGTCTCGCTGCGCACCTTCACGAACTATTTCGCCGGCAAGTACGACGCGCTGGCGTACCGGCAGCAGGAGCGCATGCGCTCCAGTATCGACCTGCTGCGCTCGCGCCCGGCCGGCGAACCGCTGTGGACCGCGATCGCCGAATCGGTGATTAATCCGGTGGACGCCGACATGTCCGACGTCTATGGTGTGGAGAACGCGCTGCCGACCCGCCAGCAGCTGGCCGAGGTCCGAAAACTGTTGATGATCCCGGAGATTCGCGATGCCACTTTCCGGGGGATGTCCGACGAGTGGGTGACGGCGATCGCCGAGCGGACCGGCACCGACCCGGAACGTGACATGTATCCCCGATTGGTGGCCGCCGTGGTGCGAGCGGTCGGCGATGTCGCGATGGATCAGTACGGGATCGCCGATCCGCCAGTGTCTTTCACGTCACTACTGCGCAAAGCGTTCGCGGCGGTGGCCGCAGGCCTGCCTGAACCATCACCCAGCCAATCACCACCGCCGATTTCTACCTGAGGGTTGTCGCGGCGGCCGATCACTAGCCCTGGCGTAGGAACCGGCGCACATAGGGCACCAAACACGTAAGGAGAAACCCATGACCAAGACAGACGTCGTAATCTCCGGAGCCGGGCCCAATGGCCTGCTGGTGGCCGGGGAGTTGGCGCTGGCCGGGGTGCGGCCGGTGGTGCTCGAGCAGCTGGCCGAGCCGAGCCCCGAGCTGAAGGCCAACGGCATTGTCGGGCAGGCAAATCGCGTGCTCGACCTGCGAGGCCTGTATCGGGCGCTCAGTGGATCGGACGAGGCGCCGGAGCCGATGGGCGGCTACATCTTCGCAGGCATGCAGGTGCCGTTCGTCGACGTCGTCGAGAACCCCATGTACGGCATGCTGATTCAACAGCCCAAGGTGGTGCGCCAGTTGGTGGACTGGGTGCAGAGCCTCGGGGTCGAGATCCGTTGGGGGCATGAGCTCGTCGATCTCCAGCAGGAACCCGATGGCGTCACCGTGGAGGTCGCCGCACCCGCGGGCAACTATCGATTGTCGACCACCTACCTCGTCGGCGCCGACGGGGGCCGTAGTCCGGTCAGGAAGCTGACCGGCATCGAGTTTCCCGGGCTGACCTCCGAGGTGATCGCGCGGGTAGCCCACGTCACCGTGCCCGACGAATTGCGCGACGGTTACGGTGCGCTGAATCTCCCGGGTGTGGGGCAGGTCCCTTTCGGGCACAATCGATTCGACGGCGGGGTCCTCATCTATGCCGAATTCCAGCCGGGGCGCTCGATGGTGGGGACCATCGAGTACGGTTCAATCCTTCCTGACGATGCGCCGGAGCTGACGATCGAGGAGCTGCGTGCGAGTGTCGAACGGGTGGTCGGGGCCGACCTGCCGATCCAACGGCCGAACTGGCCTGGGCCGCATGCCCTGCGCCGGATCAATGGCCAGAACACCCGTCAGGCTGCGCAGTACCGCGCGGGCAATGTCTTCCTGGTGGGCGATGCCGCACATGTCCACTCGGCCATGGGCGGTCCCGGCCTGAACCTGGGACTGCAGGATGCCATGAACCTGGGCTGGAAACTGGCCGCCACAGTGCAGGGGCGGGCACCCGAGGATCTGCTGGACAGCTATCACAGCGAACGTTGGCCGGCGGGGCAACGGGTGATGATGCAATCCATGGCGCAGGCCGCCTTGATGGCTGCCGGGCCTGAAGTCACTGCACTACGAACCCTTTTCGGCGAACTCCTGGCGACGCCGGATGGCTCCGCGCACATCGCCGGGGTGTTGGCCGGCTCCGATGTTCGTTACGACGTCGGTGACGAGCATCGGCTGTCCGGGTATTTCGTCCCCGATTTTGTCCTGGACGACGGTCGCCGGATTGCCGAGCTGCTGCAGACGGGAAGGCCGTTGTTGCTCGACTTGTCTGGCGGCGACTGCGCGGACGCGATTGGGGGCTGGGGAGACCGGCTCGACATCCAAGTGGCGACATTGGCCGGACCGCCCGCCGCAGCGATGCTGATTCGGCCAGACGGCTATGTCGCCTGGGCCGCAGACGAATTCGCCGAGAGCGACCAAGACCGACTGCGCGGTGCGCTGCAGCGCTGGTTCGGCGCCTCGGCCGGCGAGAAACTCAGCGCCTGAGGGCGCGGCGCAGGAGGCCGGGGCGGCGGGCGAGCTTCGGTCCGAGCAGGAGGGTGAATACCGTGGTCGCCAACAGCGGCCGCAGGTGTGGACGCAGGCGTCGGATCTGGCCGTCGCCATCGAGGTCGAATACGAGCGCATCGGTGATGGTGACGCCTGCGATCCTACCTTCGCTGACCGCCACGCGCGTCGGGCCTTCGCCGATCGTCTCCTGCCAATCGAGCTCTCGCAGACCGCCGTATACCGCAGTGAGCAGCGCGCGGAGATCGTCGTGTCCGCGGAACACCATCTGGCCGGACAACGGGGAGACGAGTTCTGCGTCCGGGGCCAATGCGGTCATCAGTCGGTCGATGTCGTTGGCGCGGGTGGCCTCGCAGAACACGGTGATCGAGTCTGTCTTCGTCGTCATCGCCACATCCTTGAGTCGCTTGCGAATTACAACCCACCCTAATCCCGGTCCATTGCAATTCGCAATGGACTACGGTTGAAGTGTGCCCAAACAGTCCTTCGGCGATATCGCGTGCTCGATTGCGCGGGCCGTCGACGTCGTCGGGCAGCGCTGGACCCCGTTGATCCTGCGAGACCTGTTCGCGGGGTTGGTTCGGTTCGAGGACATCCGCCGTGACCTCGGTATCGCGTCGAACATCTTGGCTGTGCGTCTCGACGACCTCGAAGGCCACGGGGTCGTGGAACGGAGGCAGTACCAGAGCGCGCCACCGCGGTACGAGTACCTGCTCACCGAGAAAGGTCGTGACCTCTACCCGGTGATCGCGACGATGCTGGCGTGGGGGGACAGGTGGCAGGCCGGGCCGGACGGGCCGCCGGCCCTACTTGTCCACAACGAATGTGGCTGCGTCACGACGGCGAAGACGGTGTGCGCGCAGTGCGGTGGAGAACTCCGTGCCGACACGGCGACCGCCACGGGCGGCCCGGGCGCGCGGCCCGGGCCGGGTACGGCCGTCATCGGCGAGTTCCTCGCGGGCGCCTGACCGGCCTCAGGCGATGTTCGCGCGGATTCCGACCGTGACGTAGGGCAGGGCCAGGCCCGATGAATGGGCTAGCGCCGGGTGAGTCGTCAACAGTTCCCGGACCTGCTCCAGTGTCCGGGTGCGCACCTTCTCCGGCGAGGTGATGCAGTAGCTGCGCGAGGCCACCAGATCGATGAGTGCCTGGGGCGTCAGGTAACTCGTCCACTCCACCTGGTGGCGTTCGACTCTGGAGAACGGCTCGGCCAGTGTCACCTCATTGGTGAACGGATCGTGTTCGGGCCCGATGATGCGGCCCAGATCCTTGACCCAGCCCGACCGCTCGTCGCGGGTGTTCCACACCAGGCCCAACCGGCCGCCTGGGCGCAGCACCCGGCTGACCTCTTTCACGGCCAGTTCGGGGTCGAACCAGTGCCAGGCCTGGGCCACCAGCACCGCGTCGACGCTGTCGTCGGCCAGGGGGATCTCCTCGGCGGTGCCCAGCAGTGCAGGGGTGTCCGGCAATGAGTTCGACAGCAGCTCAAGCATTTCCGGGATGGGGTCGACGGCAATGACGTCCAGTCCGCGCTCGACGAGCCGGGTGGTCAGCTTGCCGGTACCTGCGCCCAGGTCCAGCACATCGTGGGCGCCGTCGGGGAGCAGCCAGTCGATCGTCTCCGGTGGATACGACGGCCTGCCGCGTTCGTAGGCTGCGGCCTCTGAGCCGAAGGACAGGGAACGCGCTTTGGGCGAGCTCACCGCTGTGCCAGCTCCAGCGTGCGGCGGACCAACTTGCCCACCACTTCCGTCTCGACCAGGAAGCCGTCGTGGCCGTAGGCCGAGTCGACGACGTCGAGGCCGTTGCAGCCGGGCAGCAACTCGGCCAGTTCCTGTTGCAGCCGGATGGGGTAGAGGCGGTCGGAGGTGATCCCGCCGACAATGACGGGCACCGGACAATTGCCCAGCGCACTGGCCACCCCGCCGCGACCGCGGCCCACATCGTGGGTGGACAGCGCATCCGAGAGGGTCACATAGGTGCCCGGGTCGAATCGGCGGGCCAGTTTGCCGCCCTGGTACTCCAGGTAGCTCTGCACCCCGTAACGCCCGCCGGTGGTCGGGTCCTCGTCGCCCTGGGCGTCGTTGCCGAAGCGGTCGTCGAGTTCCTCTTCACCGCGATAGGTCAGGTGCGCGAAGCGGCGGGCGATCTCCATGCCGGCCAGCGGCGCCCGCCCGGTGTCGTAGTAGTCACCGCCCTGCCAGTCCGGATCGGCCTTGATCGCGGCCACCTGTGTGCTCTGGGTGCCGATCTGATCGGCGGTGGCGCGGGCGCCGACGGCCAGGACGAGACCGGATCGGACCTCGTCGGGGTGTGCGACGAGCCATTCCAGGGCCCGGGCTCCGCCCATCGACCCACCGACCACCGCGGCCACCTCGGTGATGCCGAAGGCGGCCAGCGCGGCGCGGTCGGCTTCGACCTGGTCGCGGATCGTGATCTGGGGAAACCGTGAGCCCCAAGGCTTTCCGTCGGGGCCCGGCGAGCCGGGGCCGGTGGAGCCCTGGCAGCCGCCGAGCACATTGGTCGAGATCGCGCACCACTGGTCGGTGTCGATCGGGGCGCCCGGTCCGGCCACCCCGTCCCACCAGCCCGCGGTGGGATGGCCGTCGCCGGCCGGTCCCGTGACGTGGGAGTCGCCGGTCAGCGCGTGCAGCACCATCACCACGTTGTCGCGTGCGGGGGACAGTTCGCCCCATCGCTGCACGGCGATCGACACGTCAGGCAGGACGGTGCCGTTCTCGAGCGTCAGTGCACCGATGTGCACCACGCCGATCTCGCCTTCGGCAGGCAACGGGAGGGTGGACACGGCCGGTTCTTCGGTGATCGTCATGCCGGTCTTCTCTCGCCGTCCTACACCGTCGCCGCAGTCTGCGCGACGCCGCTGAACGGACGGGCGGCGGCGAATCCCTGCTCCAGGTCGGCCAGGATGTCGTCGATGCCCTCGATCCCGACGGCCAACCGCACCAGACCGGGCGTGACGCCGGTGGACAGCTGTTCCTCAGGGGAGAGCTGTGCGTGGGTGGTCGAGGCGGGGTGGATCACCAGGGAGCGCACGTCACCGATGTTGGCGACGTGGCTGTGCAGCGTCAGCGCGTTGACGAACGCCTTGCCCGCTTCGACACCGCCGGCCAACTCGAACGCGAGCACTGCGCCGGTGCCCTTCGGGGCGAGCTTCTGGCCCAGGTCGTACCAGGGGGAGGTGGGGAGTCCGGCGTAGTTCACCGACGTCACGCCGGAGTGCCCGGCCAGATACTCGGCGACCTTCTGTGCATTGGCCACGTGGCGTTCAACACGCAGTGACAGCGTTTCCAATCCCTGCGCGATCAAAAAGGCGTTAAACGGCGCAAGAGCCGACCCTAAATCGCGCAGCAGCTGCACCCGGGCCTTCAATGCGTAGGCGGGTGCGCCCAGCTCGGCGAAGATCACGCCGTGATAGCTCGGGTCCGGTGTGGTGAAGCCGGGGAAGTTGCCGTTGGTCCAGTCGAAGTTGCCGCTGTCGACGATCACCCCTGCGATCGCCGAACCGTGGCCACCCAGGTACTTGGTCGCCGAGTGCACCACGATGTCGGCGCCGAGCGCGATGGGCTGGATCAGATACGGGGTGGCGATCGTGTTGTCGACGATCAGCGGGACACCGTTCTCGTGCGCCACGGCGGACACGTTCGGGATGTCGAGCACATCTATTTGGGGGTTGGAGATCGTCTCGGCGAAAAAGGCCTTGGTGTTCGGCCGCACGGCCGCCCGCCAGCTGTCCAGGCTGTCGGGATCTTCGACGAAGCTGACCTCGATGCCCAGCTTGGGCAGCGTGTAGTGGAACAGGTTGTACGTGCCGCCGTACAGGCGCGGGCTGGACACGATGTGGTCACCGGCGCCGGCGAGGTTGAGGATCGCGAACGTCTCGGCGGCCTGGCCCGAGGACAGCAGCAGCGCGGCGACGCCGCCTTCGAGTGCGGCGATGCGCTGCTCGACGACGTCTGTGGTCGGGTTCATGATCCGGGTGTAGATGTTGCCCGGCTCGGCCAGCCCGAACAGGGCGGCGGCGTGGTCGGTGTCGCGGAACGTGTACGACGTGGTCTGGTAGATCGGCAGGGCCCTGGCGTTGGTGGCGCTGTCCGGGGTCTGGCCGGCGTGGACCTGCTTGGTCTCGAATGACCAGGTTTCGGGGGTTGTCATGGCTTGGTGTCTCCTCCGGGTGAGGGGATGAGGAAGGTATGGGTGTGATCGGCTACCGGACGTCTCGCTCGTCGACGATGACGACAAGCGAACATCGACAGTTCACGGACACATACACATGGTTGGCCTCCATCAGGTTTCCCTGTCTGTCTGGGGGCCCGTACCTTCGGACCCGCGCTTGCCTTGCAGCCGCGAACGGCTGCTCAACCTGGTCATCACCCGGGGCACCCCACCGCGGTTGGAGGGTTGCCGGCCAGCAAGCCGGGGCTTGATGCTGACACTCATGACCGGCCTGCAGCTTATCGCAACGCGCTGAGGCGGTGCCAGTCGGTTGTTCGGGGTGTTTGCCCGTTCTGTGCGGGCGGGACTGAATCCCGTTCGGTTCGGCGGGTGCATGGAGGTGTTGGACGCCCGAACGTAAGCCAAAGTTACTGGTCAGTAATGAAAGCTGCTCCTTCGCGGCCGTCCGCGCCCTTGTAGTCTGGCCCGCGATACAGAGCAGCGAATAACCGCGGGTGAGAACGAGTGATCCTCGTCGAACCCAGACTGACGCCGGGAGAGCAACCATGACTGCCCAGCAGCCGACCATCATCTACACGCTGACCGACGAGGCGCCGCTGCTTGCGACGTACTCCTTCCTGCCGATCATCCGCGCTTTTGCCGAGCCCGCCGGCATCGATGTCCAGACCAGTGACATCTCGGTGGCGGCTCGCATCCTGGCCGAGTTCAGCGACTACCTCACCGAGGACCAACGCGTCCCGGACAACCTCGGTGAGCTGGGCCGTCTCACCCAGCTGCCCGACACCAACATCATCAAGCTGCCCAACATCAGTGCCTCGGTCCCGCAGCTCGTGGCCGCGGTCAAGGAGCTGCAGGAGAAGGGCTACGCGATCCCCGACTACCCGGGTGATCCGAAGACCGACGAGGAGAAGGCGATCCGCGATCGCTACTCAAAGATTCTCGGCAGCGCGGTGAACCCCGTTCTGCGCGAAGGCAACTCGGATCGTCGCGCTCCCAAGGCGGTCAAGGAGTACGCGCGCAAGCATCCGCACAGCATGGGCGAGTGGTCCCAGGCCTCACGTACCCACGTGGCCACGATGAAGACCGGCGACTTCTACCACGGTGAGAAGTCGATGACGTTGGACAAGGCCCGCAATGTGCGCCTGGAGCTGGTCACCGCCGGTGGCGAGACCATCGTGCTCAAGCCTGAGGTGAAGCTCGACGAGGGCGATGTCATCGACAGCATGTACATGAGCAAGAAGGCGCTGTGCGACTTCTACGAGGAGCAGATCGAGGACGCCTACAAGACCGGCGTGATGTTCTCGCTGCACGTCAAGGCGACCATGATGAAGGTCAGCCACCCGATCGTGTTCGGTTACGCGGTGAAGATCTTCTACAAGGACGCGTTCGCCAAGCACCAGACGCTGTTCGACGAGCTCGGCGTCAACGTCAACAACGGGCTGTCGGATCTCTACAGCAAGATCGAGGCGCTGCCGGCCTCGCAGCGTGAGGAGATCATCGAGGACCTGCACCGTTGCCACGAGCACCGGCCCGAGCTGGCCATGGTGGATTCGGCCAAGGGCATCTCGAACTTCCACTCGCCCAGCGATGTCATCGTCGACGCGTCGATGCCGGCGATGATCCGGCTCGGCGGCAAGATGTACGGCGCCGACGGCCGTACCAAGGACACCAAGGCCGTCAACCCCGAGTCGACCTTCTCCCGGATGTACCAGGAGATGATCAACTTCTGTAAGACCCACGGCCAGTTCGATCCGACCACGATGGGCACGGTGCCCAACGTCGGCCTGATGGCGCAGAAGGCCGAGGAGTACGGCAGCCACGACAAGACTTTCGAGATTCCCGAGCCCGGTGTCGTCAACATCGTCGACATCGCTTCCGGTGAGGTGCTGCTGAGCCAGGAAGTCGAAGGGGGCGACATCTGGCGGATGCCGATCGTCAAGGACGCCCCGATCCGCGACTGGGTGAAGCTGGCCGTGAACCGGGCGCGGTTGTCCGGCATGCCGGTCGTGTTCTGGTTGGACACCGAGCGCCCCCACGAGGTCGAGCTGCGCAAGAAGGTCAAGGCGTACCTCAAGGACCACGACACCGAGGGCCTGACCATCCAGATCATGCCGCAGGTGTGGGCCATGCGGTACACGATCGAGCGCGTGGTCCGTGGCGAGGACACCATCGCTGCGACCGGGAACATCCTGCGCGACTACCTGACCGACCTGTTCCCGATTCTGGAGCTGGGCACCAGCGCGAAGATGCTCTCGATCGTGCCGCTGATGGCCGGTGGTGGCCTGTACGAGACCGGTGCCGGTGGTTCGGCGCCCAAGCACGTCCATCAATTGGTGGAGGAGAACCACCTGCGCTGGGATTCGCTCGGCGAGTTCCTCGCGTTGGGCGCCAGCCTTGAGGACCTGGGCAACAAGACCGACAATGCCAAGGCCAAGGTGCTGGCGGCCGCGCTGGACACCGCGACCGGAGAGTTGTTGGACGAGAACAAGTCCCCGTCGCGCAAGACCGGTGAGCTCGACAACCGCGGCAGCCAGTTCTACCTCGCGCTGTACTGGGCGCAGGCGCTGGCCGAGCAGACCGAGGACAAGGAGCTGGCCGCGCACTTCGCGCCGCTGGCCAAGGCGCTCGGCGAGCACGAGCAGGCCATCGTCTCCGAACTCAATGCGGCGCAGGGCAAGCCGGCCGATATCGGCGGCTACTACTACCCGGACCCCGAGAAGATCACCACGGTGATGCGGCCGAGCAAGACGCTCAACGACACGCTGGCGGCTGCCGAGAACGCTTAGTCAGGTCTAGGTGGCAAGTCGGGGCGGCTCGGGATTCCCGGGCCGCCCCGACTGCTGTCTGGTAAGCATCGTCGATTTCTACCGAAGGGCGGTAACCCGCCCGAACGCGGACAGCCGTGGTGCAGAAATCGACGCAACCGCCATCGCCATGGCGTTACAAACGCGGCCTAACCGGTCGCGCGGGTGGGGCCAACGTGCCGGTCGACGAATTCGGTGATCACTCGGGTGATGGTGTCGGGTGCCTCGAACATCGGGACGTGTCCGACGCCCTTCAAGGTCGTTACCACGGCGTCCGGCGCCAGGCTCTTGGTGAAGTGCCGGGTGAACCGCGGCGCGGGCAGCACCCGGTCCTTCTCGCAGATCACCAGTTGGGTCGGGGTGCGGGAATCGCCGATTTCCATCAGGCCTGCGGTGGTCAGTGCTTTCACCATGAGCTTGAAGTAGGCCGGGCAGTGCGCCAGATCCTCGATCAGGTCGCGCCGGTCGCTGTCGTTGAGCACGTCGGGTGTGGCGCTGACGGCCAGGTAGGAAATCTGTTTGGTCAGTGGGAGTTTCAGCAGGTGTTGACGCAGCGCCGCGGTGGCGAGTACCACCGGCAGGGCCGCCAGGAACTTGCCGATGATCTCGTATTTGGCGGGCGTGAACATCGACCAGCCGCCGGCGGGGGCGATACCGGTCAGCGTGCGGGCCCGGCCGCGGCGTTCCAGTTCGAAGGCCACCCAGCCGCCCAGGGAATTCCCGACGATGTGTGCGGTGGTCCAGCCGAGCGTGTCGAGCCGGCGTTCGACATCGTCGGCCAGTGTCGCGACGTCGAGGAACATCGGTGCGTGTGCACCGCCGTGGTGGCCGGCCATCGTCGGGGCGAACACCTCGTAGCGGCTCGTCTGCGCGAGCTGCGGCGCGACGTACTTCCACACGCTCTGTGACAACAGGAACGGGTGCAGTAGCAGGATCGGTTCGCCCGATCCCAGGTGAATGGGTGCACGTTCAGCCATGCCGCCCGACATTAAGGTGATACCGCCGGTACCGCAAGAGGGCTGTCGGCACAGATCGGTAGGGTCTGGGCCGTGGCATCTCCGGCACCCCTGACCGTCAGCACCATCAACGTCAACGGCATTCGCGCCGCAGTCAAGCAGCGGTCCACCGACAACCTCGGCCTGCTGCCCTGGCTTAAGGAAACCGAGGCCGATGTGGTGTGTCTGCAGGAGACCCGCGCGGACGACGAGCAGCTCAACGACGCCCTGACGCCGGCCCTGGCCGACGGCTGGAACCTGGCTTCTGCCGTTCCGCATGTCAAGGGCCGCAACGGGGTTGCGGTGTTGTCGCGACATCCCATCGACGCGGCGCGATTGCTGGTCTCCGACGAGTTCGAGGCTCACGGGCGCTACCTCGAGGTGGATACCGCGGGGGTGACGGTGGCCAGTGTGTACGTCCCGACGGGCGAAGCGGAGACGGAACGTCAGCTGGAGAAGGAACGGTTCATGGCCACCATCGCCGCCCGGATGGCCGAGCTGCTGGAGCATGACGCGGTGCTGTGCGGGGACTGGAACATCGCGCACACCGAGAACGACATCAAGAACTGGAAGGGCAACGTCAAGAAGGCCGGCTTCCTGCCCAGTGAGCGGGCCTGGCTCACCGAGCTGCTGGCCACGGGCTGGGTTGACGTGGTGCGGGTGCTGCATCCCGACGTGGCCGGGCCTTACAGCTGGTGGTCGTGGCGTGGCAAGGCCTTCGACAACGACGCCGGCTGGCGCATCGACTATCACCTGGCCAGCCCAACTTTGGCGGGCCGGGCGACAGCGGCCCGGGTGGACCGGGCCGAGCTGTACGCGCTGCGGTGGTCCGACCACTCACCGGTGACGGTCAACTACGGCTGAGCGAGAACGCGGGGTGGTGCTTACGTGGCGAGTTACGGTCACTATTGAGCAGTAATCCGCCGCTTAGTGCGGTTACGCCTGAAGCCAGTCTGGACGACGGCCGAGGTGTAACAGGATCTTCTCGAAATCCGTTGCCGCCGACGCGTTGACAGCGCGGTCGAACGGTGAGGCCGCACTGTCGCGAAAGTCGCCATCGGGGATCCCCATGACCAGTGGCAGCACGGCGGTGACGATGTCGTCGGGCAGTTGGAACGGCACGCCCATCGAAGCGGCGACATCCCACCCGTGCACCGCGTAATCCACGAAGTGGAATCCGATCGCCAATTCGCCGGGGAACGTCGCATCCGGCCCGAACTCGGGTAATGCGAATGTCGCCTCGGTGATGCCGTCGGCCGCGAACGCGTCGAGCACGTCGTGGGCGGCAGCGGCATAGGTGCCGGCCGGGTCGGCGCGCACGGCGTCGCTCACTGTCGCGACGTTCCAGACGGCTTCGTCGGCGCCGTTTCCGCGGGCGGCCGCGGCGAACCCATGATGCTGCACGGTCATGTGCGCCAGAAGTTCGGCCAGCGTCCACTCCGCGCACGGCGTAGGGCGGTCCAGGTCGGAGGTGTGTACCGCGTCGACGGCTTCGACGGAACGCAGAACGGCGACGCGGTGAAGAGTGCGTAGGTCTGTCTCGATGGTAGGCATACGCATACGATAAGCGTCAGCATACGATATTGCAACGCCTACGATGAGCCGATGTCGAAGCGTCCGGATCTGGCAGCCATGCTCGCCCCGTTGATGCGCGACCTGATGGCCGCCGAGCAGCCGGTGCTCGACGCCCACGGCCTGACGATGTGGGGCTACGTCGTGCTCCTCGCCCTCGACCGGTCCTCGGTGCGGACGCAGGCGGCCCTGGCCGAGGCGATCGGCGCGGACAAGACCCGCATCATCCGCACCCTCGATGACCTGCAACAGCAGGGCTTCATCGAGCGCGAGGCCGACCCCGACGACCGGCGGGTGCGGCTGCTGCGCATCACGGAGGCGGGCCGGGTTGTAAAGGATGCGGTCCAACGGGAGATCCAGCGTGGGGAGGAGCGCTGGCTGGGCGAGCTGACTGCCGAGGAGCGGAAAGTGTTCTTGCGGGTCCTGCAGCGGCTGACCCCTGAATAATCCGGATGACGCCAGTGCGAAAATCAACAGCATCATGAGTAGCGGAAGCAAACAGGTCGTATTCTCGGGCGCTCAGCCCACCTCGGACTCCCTGCACCTCGGTAATGCCTTGGGCGCAGTCACGCACTGGGCGCAGCTACAGGACGGGTACGAGGCGTTCTTCTGCGTCGTCGACCAGCACGCCATCACCGTGCCGCAGGACCCCGAGACTCTGCGCCGGCGCACGCTGGTGACGGCCGCGCAGTACCTGGCGCTGGGCATCGATCCGGCGCGCAGCACCGTGTTCGTCCAGAGCCATGTCCCCGAGCACAGCCAATTGGCCTGGGTGCTGGGTTGTTTCACCGGCTTCGGCCAGGCGTCGCGGATGACACAGTTCAAGGACAAGTCGCAGAAGCAGGGCGCGGACGCCACCACCGTGGGCTTGTTCACCTATCCGGTGCTGATGGCCGCCGACGTGCTGCTCTACGACACCGACCTGGTGCCGGTCGGAGAGGATCAGCGTCAGCACCTGGAGTTGGCCCGTGACCTGGCGCAGCGGTTCAACGCCCGGTTCCCCGACACGTTCGTGGTGCCCGAGGCCATGATTCCCAAGGCGACGGCCAAGATCTACGACCTGCAGGATCCTTCGGCGAAGATGAGCAAGTCCGCGGCGTCCGATGCCGGGCTGATCAGCCTGCTCGACGATCCGAAGGCCACTGCGAAGAAGATCCGCTCCGCGGTGACCGACAGTGAACGTGAGATTCGGTTCGATCCGGAGGCCAAGCCCGGCATCTCGAACCTGTTGACGATCCAGTCCGCGGTGACGGGTACCGGCGTCGACAAGCTGGTCGAGGGCTATGCCGGC
The DNA here is from genome assembly GCF_011745145.1 of Mycobacterium sp. DL440. Taxonomy (NCBI): domain Bacteria; kingdom Bacillati; phylum Actinomycetota; class Actinomycetes; order Mycobacteriales; family Mycobacteriaceae; genus Mycobacterium; species Mycobacterium sp. DL440. Next base: position 558,202 of record NZ_CP050191.1, read on the forward strand.
CGCGGCTATGGGGATCTCAAGAAGGAGACCGCCGAGGCCGTGGTGGAGTTCGTCACGCCGATCAAGGCCAGGGTGGACGAATTGCTGGCCGATCCGACCGAACTCCAGTCGGTTCTGGCTGCCGGGGCGGAACACGCCCGGGAGGTCGCGGGGAAGACCCTCGCTCGGGTTTACGGCAGGATAGGGTTTCTCCAGCAAACGCAATAAGGGCCAGGGGAGGGGTCGGCGGTGAACGAGCCGGAGAAGCCGGGATTACTGGTACGGGTCCGCACGCGCTTTCCCTGGTTCGACCATGTGATGCGGGCGCAGGAGCGCTATAACGACTGCAGCGGCAACTTCTACGCCGCTGGCATCACCTATTTCACGATTTTCGCGCTGTTCCCATTGCTGATGGTTGGCTTCGCCGGGGGCGGTTTTGTGCTGTCGCGCCGTCCGGATCTGCTCGAAGAAATCGAGCACCGGATCCGTGAGGCGGTATCCGGTGACCTCGGCCAGCAACTGGTGACCCTGATGGACTCGGCGATCGCCTCGCGCGGCACGGTCGGCGTGATCGGCCTCGCTACCGCGGTGTGGGCCGGCCTGGGCTGGATGGCCAACCTGCGCGAGGCGCTGAGTCGGATGTGGGAGCAACAAGCTGAGTCCAGCTTCGTCGGCAACAAGCTCTCGGACTTGCTCGCTCTGGTGTCGGCGTTTCTGGCGATGGTGATCACCATCGGGCTGACCGTCCTCGGCGACCCCTCGTTGATGCGGAAGGTGTTGCGCTGGATCGGCCTTCACGATGGCGCGCTGTTGGGCAGCGGGTTGCGCGTCATATCGATCGCCGTGTCGGTCTCGATCTCGTGGCTGTTGTTCACCTGGATCATCTCCCGGTTGCCGCGTGAGCCAGTGCCTTTCCGCAGCTCGCTTCGGGCCGGGCTGCTGGCCGCGGTGGGCTTCGAGATCTTCAAACAGGTCGCGTCGATCTACCTGCAGTCGGTGTTGACCGGGCCTGCGGGCGCGACGTTCGGCCCGGTGCTGGGCTTGATGGTGTTCGCCTACGTCACCGCGCGGCTCATCCTGTTCGCCACTGCGTGGGCGGCGACATCCTCGGAGAGCCTGGCTGTCGCGCCGGTGCCACCACCGGAACCCGCACAGATCGTCACCAGGGTGCACGTCCACGAGGGGATCGGGGTGTCCGGCGCGGTGGCCGCGGCCGCCATGGGAGCCATTGGCGCACTCGGGCTTTCGCGGCTGTTACGGCGTTAGTGGCTGACGACCTTCAGGCCTACGATGCAGCCGACGACGCCGAGCATCAGGAGAACCTTGATGACCGACGCGGACTCAGCGCCGGTGATCATGGCGAAGGCGATGGTGAGCACCGCGCCGATGCCGACCCAGATTGCGTAGCTGGTGCCGGGCGGAAGGCTGCGCATCGCGACGGCCAGTCCGATCATCGAGAACACAAGGGCCACACCGAAAATCACTGACGGAACCAGACGGGTGAAACCCTCCGTCTTGCTCAGGGCAGTCGCCCAGACCGCTTCCAGGACACCTGAGACGACGAGAATCAGCCATGCCATGGCACACCTCCAAACACCCCGTCTTGTCGCTGGCCGGGTACGGGTGCGCCTCGTCCGGTGCCATGTGCTGGCGATCCTATTGTAACAACGAAGTAAAATTGCAGGCTGTGAGCTTGGCAACCACGTGGTCGCAGTCAATCGGCATCGATGTCCCCATTGTCAACGCGCCGATGGGCGGCGCGGCCGGAGGCCGGTTGGCCGCGGCGGTCTCTGCTGCCGGCGGACTGGGCATGGTCGGGATGGGCAGTTCGGCCACTGCCGAGCAGTTGACGGCCGAACTGGCGCAGCTCGCCGGGCAGCGATTCGGAATTGGCTTGGTGCACTGGGTCGCTCAGGATCGGCCAGATCTGTTCGAGGTGGCCCTGGCCGCCCAGCCGGCGTTGCTGAGCGTGAGCTTCGGTGAGGACTGGGACTGGGACTGGGTGCATCGGGCGCATGATGCGGGCCTCACGGTGACGACCCAGGTGGCGACGGTCGATGCCGCCCGGCGTGCAGTCGACGCCGGTGTCGACGTGGTGGTGGCACGGGGCGCCGAAGGTGGCGGCCACGGTGAGCCGACGGTCGGGACGCTGCCGCTGTTGGCCGAGGTGCTCGACGCCGTCGACATACCGGTACTGGCTGCCGGCGGGATCTCCTCACCGCGCGCGGTGGCTGCGGTGCTGGCGGCGGGAGCGGGTGCCGTCTGGGTCGGCACGGCATTCGCCGCGTGTGTCGAGGCGCTGACTCCGGCTCCGGCGCGTGATGCCTTGCTGGCCGCAGCGGGTGACGGCACCGAGCTCACCACCGAGTACGACGTCACGGCCGGCTATCGGTGGCCGGCGACGATTCCCGAGCGAGTGCTGCGTGGATCGCCCGTCAACGCCGGGCAGGGCGTAGGCGCCGTGCAGCGCGAGACTGGTGTTGCCGAAATCGTGCGATCGCTATCCGAAGGTGCCGAGCAGCTGCTGCGACGTTGGCATTGATGAGCCTGCCAAACCGCCGAGAGCGGCGGCGGATTGGCAGGCCCGGGGTGTATTTAACTTGAGTGGCAATTATTTGTCAGACGAACTGGCGAATTTGCTGTTGGTTGCCGGTGGCCGTCTCACCGATCCGACAAGGTTGCCCATACCGGCGAGCAGACGCGCCGGTACCCGAAAACCGCGCACTACGGGTACCTAAATGTCTTCTCGCGCTGGGAAAAAGAGGTGGGCCCGTCCTGGGAGAAGGGGAGGGCCCACCAGTTGAGGAGTGGCCAGTGGCCGGATTGGCTACTTGTCGCTGTTCTTGTCGGCGCGGTGCTTGCCGCCGGTGCTGTTGGTGGACTTGGTGCCTTGCTTGTCGGCCTTGGCTTCCTTCTTCGCTTCCTGGCGCTCGTGCTGGCGATCTGCCCTGGCTTGTTGGCGGGCTTGCCGCTTGGATTCCGCGGCTTCCTTCTTGGACACCTTGGCGGCCTTGGTGTTTGACGTGTCCGACGCATCGTCGTCGGTGCCCGCGTTGGTGCCGGCTGTGACGCCGTCTGTGGAAGGCTCACTGGCAGCCGGAGTCTCGGTCGCAGCGGGCTTCGGATCGACCGTCAGCGTCACGGTTTTCACCGCATTGAACGCCGACGCTGCAGCGCTCGTGAGGTTGTCGACGGTGTCGGTCACACTGCTCGTGAGCTGTTTCGTGGCGAGTTCAGCAGGCGCGGACGTTTGATCCGCGGTTGAGGGCAATGCCTTGGGTGTGGTGGTGCTGGCCTCGATGGCCGGCGTTTCCGTGGCCGGTAGCGCAACGGTAGCCCACGTGTCGGCCGCCAACGTGCCGGGCGCAGATTCCACGGCTGGGGGTACGACCGGGGAAGCCGGGGGCTTGAGCACCTCCGCGATGATCTTCGGGACGCCCACCACCAGAGCGCCGACAAGTCCGGTAAAAACCTCGGTGGTGTACGGCTTGAGCAGCTCGTCGAGGAGGGCGCCCGTCATCGCGGCGGGAATGTTGACCACCGCGTTCGCCGCGTCGACTGGGTCGCCGGCGTTCACCGCGTCGACAAGGCCTTGCACCTGACGCCCAAACGCATGAAATGGAGACTGGGCCGCCACGATGGTGCTCAGCCCGATCATCGTGACTGCCCTTGGTATGGCCTGCACCACATCTGCGAAGTTCTGCGCCATCGCGCCTGGGATCTTCAGGGTGTCGAGCATCGGGAACATCGCCGTTGCTATGCCGGACACGGCGTAGACAAAATAGCTGATCGCGTCACCGATCTGGCCCGCTTGGAGCTGTTCGTACGCATAGTCCAGCAGCCACTGGTTGTTGGTCTGCCACATCGCGAGTCCAAGGCCCGTGTTCTGGAGTGCGGTGCCGTAGGCCTGGACGTAACCGGTGAGGTTGGCGAGGACCTGATTCAAGACGGGCGCGCCGTTATCGACGATCTGCCCGCCCAGCGTGCCCGCGTTTTGGGCGGCGCCCGTGAGGACCTCGATCAACGCAGTGATGGGGTCGCTGACGGGGTTGGTGACGCCGGTGAGGTCCACCGCCGCAGACGAGGCGTGAACTTGGATGTCGGGCAGCGACGGCGTGACTGGGCTGATCGGACTGACCGCGATGACGCTGGCGCCGGCCAGCGCTATGCCGGCGGTGACGTAGGGGCGAAGTGTGAGTTCCAACGGGATTCCTTTTTCTGACGGGGACAGGTGGCCCTGACCGGCGCTGAATTTAGCAAGAAGGTATCCGGTTTTCGATCACTATTGGGAATAGTTTGAAAACGTTCAAAAAATATTCCGAAACATTCGAATAATGTTCGCAGTTACTGGGGCCGCCACTCCGTCGTGGCGATATATAAGCAGTTCACAAGCCTAGTCGGAGATGTGCAACGGTCAGATCTGATCCGGCGTTGGCCAAGTGTAATGCTGATGAATCGGCGTACTGGAACACGTTCATTTCCGGATCTGGAACCCGCTGACCCTCGGGTTACCTGAAGGCAGATGATGCCGGCGACTATGCCGGGGAATATCTCATCAGCCGATGTTGAGCACTCGATCGATGGCTGTGACCACGCGCCCGGCGCCGTCGTCGGACCTCACACGTCTGGCCAACTCTGCTGCGTTGTCGCGGAAGCGGATATTTGACAACACTTCTCGGATTGATGCGCTGAGATTCTCGGCGCCGAGCCGGCGCTGTGGAATCGGCGGCGGCCCCACTCCGAGGTCGAACAGCCTTCGCGCCCAGAAGGGTTGGTCGCCGTAGGCGCCAGGGGTCGCGATCGCCGGCACACCGGCACGTAGTCCCGCCGCGGCAGTGCCTGCGCCGCAGTGGTGGACAACGGCTGCCGCCCGCGCGAACAACCAGTCGTGAGGCACCTCGCCGACCGCGATCACGTCGTCTCCGCAGACGTCGAGGCCCGCCCAACCGGCCTGGATCACCGCGCGGGCGCAGGCCGACCGAGCTGATTGTGTGACAAGTGCGGACAGCTGTTGAGCCTCGGTGGTGCTGTTGACGGTGCTGCCGAAGCCGATGACGACCGGTGGCGGGCCGGCGTCGAGGAACTCCACCAGCTCGGTGGGCGGTTGCCATCCGGTCGGATGTGCCGGCCACCAGTAGCCGACGACTTCGACACCCGGCCGCCAGTCCGCCGGCCGGGGCAGTACCGCGGGCGAATAGCCATACAGGATCGGCCAACGAGCGTCGGTGCGTCGGCGTCGCAGCACTCGGGCCGGAGTGGTCGGGAGACCGAGTTGCGCGCGAAAGTGGTTGACGGCCCTGCCATACAGCCCGTCGATCATCGCATCACCGATCCGGGCCGCCGTCCTGTTCCCGAACCGCCCGGCAGTCCACGCTCCCAGCACCGCCGGTGGATAGTCGGCGGTTGCCGAGAAGGGTTGGAGCCGGACGCCGATGGCGGGAATGGCGAGCGCGTCGGCAAGCGGATGGCCGGCCAACTCCGCGAACGGTGACAGCAGTAGCGCATCGAGCGGTTCGTCACGAACGGCTGCCAACACGCGATCGCCCAGCACCCGCATGCCGCGTGGTGAGAGGAATGCCGCCATGGCCTTGGCGGCTTGGCGCGCTGATACGTCCGAGAGATCGGCTGAGGTGTCGTCGAGATCGTCGGCGAGTCCGCGAAACTCCAGCCCGCATCCGGAGACGAGCTTGGCGAATGCCTGATAGGCCACCACGATCACGCGATGCCCGGCCTGCTGCAACCGCACACCGACCCCGGTCAGAGGTGCCACATCTCCGTGACTGCCGATGGCGATGATCGCGATGGTTGCCATCTATCCGCCAGGGGTGGCGAAGACGAACAACGCCATGAAGGCGATGTTGATGAAGAACGTGGCCTCCACCAGGCTGACGGTGATGAAAAACGGTGTGTACAAACGTGCTTGGGCCTCTGGCTGGCGCGCAACACCGGCGATGAACTGCGAGCCGGCGAGCCCGTCGCCGATCCCGGCGCCGATCGCTCCGCCGGCCAGCACGATTGCCCCGGCCAGTAGGGCGTTACCCATCAATGCGTCACTGGCCATGGTGAACCTCCTGCGATCGATTGAGCATTTGGGTGATGCGGTGCGTTGCCGACCCGGCTCCGTCCTCTTTTGCGAGCAACGTCGAGAGCTGTTGAGCGCGTTCCCGATACGACGGATCGCCGCACACCTCGCGGAGCGCGGTGGCGAGGTCGGAGGCGGTCACGCTGGCGCGCGGAAGAGCGGCCGGTGCGGTACCCAGGAGCCGCAGCCGCTTCGCCCAGAACGGTTGATCCATGATTCCGGTGACGGGTATCGACGGAACACCGGCTCGGAGCGTCGCCGCCGTGGTGCCCGCACCGCAATGATGCACGACGGCCGCGACCCGGGGAAACAACCATGAGTGCGGAAGCTCGTCGACCATCAGAACGTCGTCGCCGGTGCAGTGCAGCCCGGCCCATCCGGTCTGCACCACCGCTCTCGTGCGGGTGGCACCCAGCGCCGAGCTGATGGTGTCGGACAACTCAGGTCCGCGCGCCGTTGCGGTACTGCCCAGACCGACGAATACCGGCGGCGGACCTGCTTGCAGGAAGTCGATCAGTTGCGCGGGCGGAGACCAGATGTCGGGCTCCGACGGCCACCAATAGCCGGTGACCTGCAGGTGCGCCGGCCAGTCCGCGGGCTGCGGCACCACGTGTTCACTGAACCCGTGCAAGATGGGCCAGGTGGCTGCACGTTTGCCTTGGTACCCGGCCAGCGTGGTCGGGCGTAGCCCGAGCTCGGTGCGTAACTCGTTGATCAGCGCCAGGTGTGGCTTCTCGCCGAGCGCGCCCAGGCGGCCTGCGACCCGGTTGCCCCAACGGCCGAGCGATCGCGCGCTGAGCACTGACGGCACGAAGTCGCCGGTGGGTGCGGTCGGCTGTAGAAAGACGCCGATGCTGGGGATGCCGAGCCCTTCGGCGACGTGGTAGCCGAGAAGGGCCGCAACCGACGGAAGTAGCAGCAGGTCTGCGTCTTTCGTGGCCTCGATCAAGCCATGGCCCAGCTGGCGCAGATCCTCGCGCATCTCGTCGAGCAGTTCCCGGGAGGGCCGCATCCTGGCACCGTCGACGAACGCCTGCGCGACCGGCGAGGCCTTGGTGGCGTGTTCGGTATCTCCGGGCAGCGAGCGGAATTCGATTCCCGCACCGGATACCAGTTCCCGATAGGGCTCCTGGGCGGCGACGGCGACGCGGTAGCCCTCGCCGGCGAGTCGATGAGCAAGGCCGGTGTAGGGCGCGACGTCCCCGCGGCTGCCGAAGGCGGCGATAACGATGGTGGTCATCGCGTGGTGGCCTTCTCGAAGACCTCGACCAGCACCTCGCCGTGACCGATCACGTCGTAGCCGGGGTCGCGGGCGTACTCCTGCGCGGCGCTGTCGAGGGCACCGCGCAGGATGTTCTTCATGAACAGCGGTGACAGATCGCGGAACTCACCGTTGCTCACGCCTTCGGTGAAGATGGTCAGCGGGTCGAGGGCGGCCATTTCTCCGGTTGGCGGATGCTCTTGCACGGCCTTGGCCGCGGCTTGGTCAACCCGCAGCCCGTCCGCGTCTCGGTAACCGGAGATGAGCTCGAGCATTGCCACCGCCGCGGATCGGTTGCCGGCGACGAACGCGACATTGGCCCGGATATAGGCCGACAGCTTGGCCGCTGCGGTGGTTTCGGCGTTGACGGCGGGCACGATCACCGCGACACCGCGGGTGAAGATCTCGGTGAAGACCGCCTCGACCACTTCGGACTTGCTGTTGAAGTGGTACAGCACTGCGCTTTTCGCGATACCGATGTGTTCGGCGATGCGGGCCAGCGACGCCTGTGGATAGCCCTGTTCGGCGATCACCTCCAGGGCGCCGTCGACAATCTGCCGACGGCGGGCCTGCTCGGTGAACGTCCTCGTACCTTCTGACCGCATGGTCTGAGATTAGACCGATCGGTCAGATGTCGGCAAGGGGTAGCCGCGGACCGAGCATCAGCGCGTGAATATTGGCTGGTTGGAGGCGTACCGGAAGGTGTAGATCAGCGGACGGGACGGCGATTCAGCGAACGCGCACCCATGATCAGCAGGAACACGATCACGGCACCGACGATGGCCACGCCGACCCGCACCGGCAGTGAATCCGCCGACGGCAGAACCGAAGCCGCCTGGGCTGCGGTCGGTTCGTCAGCCTTGGGCTTCAGGGACGGATCGGGGTCGACGAGGGTGCCGACTTTGGTGCCCGGGGGAGTGGCGAAGCCGTAGTCCAGCAGATGCGCCGCCTGTTCCCACGGCGCGATCGGCACCCGGGTGCCCTTCATCAGGATGGCGACCAGGCGCCGGCCGTCACGATTGGCGGCGCCGACGAAGGTCTGACCCGCGTCATCGGTGTATCCGGTCTTGCCGCCCATCGCGCCTGGGTAGTTGTAGAGCAGCTTGTTGTCGTTCTCCACCGGGTAGGACGGATTGCCGTCGCGGCCGGGGAAATCGTAGTTCTGGGTGGCGACGATGTTGGCGAATGCCGGGTTCTGCCAGGCGTAGCGGTAGAACAATCCGATGTCGTAGGCGGAGGTGCTCATGCCCGGACCGTCCAGGCCCGACGGGGTGGCCGCCCGGGTGTCGCGGCCGCCGAGCTTGCCGGCCAGGATGTTCAGCTTCTGCAGCGCGGGGTCCATGCCGCCCAACTGAACCGCCAGCGCATGCGCGGCGTCGTTGCCGGAGTGCATCAGCAGGCCGTGCAACAGGTCGTTGATCGTGTACTGGCCGCCGGGGCCGACCCCGACGCGGGTGCCCTCGGAGTTGGCGTCGTCCTGGGTGCCGGCGACCAACTTGTTGAGGTTGAGTTCGTTGAGTGCGGCGGTGGCCACCAGCACCTTGATGATGCTGGCCGGACGGTGCCGGCCGTGCGGATCCCGGGCCGCGATGATGTCGCCGGAGTCCAGATCGGCGACGACCCAGGATTCGGCGGAGACGTCATTGGGCAGTGGCGGGGTACCGGGGGCCGTGATCACGCCGCATCCGGACAGCGCCTCACCGCCAATCGTCTTAGCGGGCACAGGCAGTGGGCCCGGGGCGACCTCGCCCGGTTTGGGTGCTTCTGAAGCGTCCACCGCCGGGGGAGTGGTCACCTTGTACGGGCATTCCGGAGCCGGGTCGGCGCTGGCCACACCGGCAGTCATCAGCGCCGGTGCCGTCAGCATCGCCAGTGCCGCAAGCGCGGACGCTGCGCGCTGGGTTGTCCTCCGCAAGGTCGCCACGTTTCCGAAGATTAGGTGAAATGGTGCCGATTTCCGGTTTGCCACGCTGTGACCGGTGTGACTGGAGTTAAAACTGGGTTGTGAGCGGCGGAGGGCTACCGGTCGGCGCTGACGACGCGCCGCGCAGTCACATCGGGAAGGTAGCGGGCCGCGAGTTCGAAGTCGGCGTCATCATGCAGAACCACCAGACCCTTGGCGGCTGCAGTGCCGCAGATGAGGAGATCGACGATCGACAGGGCTCGCACCGCGCCTGCACTCGCGAGTCGGTGCTGCGCCGATTCGATCCAGCGCCACACGGATTTCGGCACTGGTACATCGGGATACACGTCACGAAACGTCTGGTTCATCTGATCGAACTCGTCCGCGTTGCGCGCAGATCGCCGGAACTCGGCTCGTTGTGGTTCGCACGATCCGATGGCGCCCCTGCGAAGCGAGGACTCCCAGGCTCCGGTGAGTTCTGGTTGTCGTTGGAACCGCCATACGGCGGACGAATCCACCAGGAAGTGGATCAAGGCCCGACGGCCCTCTCGTCGGCACGTGCGGCGAGCCAGCCCTCGTAGTCCCAGTCCTTTGCCTGTTCCCGCGACCGGGCCAGTGCCTCGATGCGTCGGAAGTGCTCGACGTAATCGCGCATCGCGAGGTTCACGGCTTCCTTCTTGGTGTGCACTCCGGCGATCCGCATGACCTCGGCCAACGCTTCGTCGTCGAGGTCGATCTGTGTCACCGACACGGTAGCCTCCTATGTTGGCAATGTATGTGGTTTCCATACATTGCCAACATTCTACTGGTTCCGCTGACATGGTCTGTTGGTTCAATACCGGCCGCCGCGGTTCCACCTGTGTGCAGCTGGCGATGGGGACCCTCCTGAGAAAAGGGGGTCCCCATCAGTGTGCGGCGGCTGCCGCGAGGGTGTGGTTACTTGTCGCTGCCCGTCTTGGCGCGGTGTTTGCCGCCAGTGTTCTTCTCGGTTTTGGCTTCCTTCTTCGCCTGTGCTCGCGCCAAGCCGAGTGACTTGGCAAGTCGGCCGATTGGAGGATCGCGGTTTGGCTCGCAGGGTCCGCAGCCGCGAAGACCGACGAATCGTCGTGGTTGGGATCACCCGAAAAGGCCAGGCGGATCTGGGGCCCGCGCTGCGAACGTACGCCGCGATCGTTCGGTGCCACTACCTCGCACCCCTGACCCGCGAACAGATGACCGCGTTGGGGGACTGCGCCCGGCGGGTCAGCGATGCCCTGAAAGTCCGGGAAGAACTAAGGGATCTGTTTCCAGATGTGTAGTGGACCCCGAAGCAAGGGTGGGCTGAGACTTCCCGCAGGGGTCGCCGATCGTGCCCCGCTCGCCGAGATCATTGTGCCAGGACGCTAACCCAGGCCGCGAAGCTCGGCATACGCCAGCGCAGGGAAAGCGATAGTCGACATCCAGAGCCTGCCCCCTGATTCGACGACCCCGGTGACGGTGCCGAAATCCGGCCGTGTGGTGCGCAGCCCGGTGAGCACCTCGCCGGAGTCGGCATCGAAAGCCAGTACCCACACCTGCGGCCGGATCTTGGGTTGGAGCCGTTCAGGCAAGCGCCACAGGAGCTTCCGGATCACCGGCGCCCGCGGCGCAAGCCACTCGGCAGCGGCGTTAGGCGGAGACACCATCGCCACCCAGATCCGGCCGTCGGTACCGGTGGAGATGTTGTCCGGATACCCGGGCAGGTGCACCGCCAGCGGCGTCACCGACCCGGCTTGCGGCCCGCTCAGCCAATACTTCGACAATCGCCGCCCCTGGGTTTCGGCGAACACCAGCGCTGATTCGTCGGCGGTGGTGGTCAAACCGTTGGCGAAATACAGCCCGTCCAACACTGTGGTGACGGCGCCGTCGGTGCCCAGCCGGAACAAGCCGCCGCGTCCACGAGCTTCCATGATCGCTCCAGGGAAATGCTCGATATGGAACTGGCTGGTCGACTCGGTGAAATAGATTGTGCCGTCTGCAGTCTCGGTCACATTCGAGCAGAATCTCAGCGGCCGGCCACCCACTGACGCCACGAGCGTCGACAACACTCCGGTGGCAGGGTCCAACGCCAGCAGCCCGCGGTGGCTGTCGCAGATCAGCACCCGCCCGTCGCGGGCGACGTGCAGACCGAGTGGACGTCCACCGGTGTCAGCCACCACCGCTGCCGCTCCGTCGGGGGTCAACCGCACGATGCGCCCATCGACAACGCCGGCCCACAGTTGCCCGGACGCGTCGACCACGACGTCCTCAGGCCCTTCCCCGGGCATCGGCACGACGGTCAACTCGGCCGGCCCGAAATCCGGCAGATCATCGACGGGCGGTGGCGTCCAGCGGACGGGATCGATCGGCGGTTTACGAGGCACGCTGCCAGTCTGCCGCCGAAACGGCATTCCGGCAGGGGGTTACTCGCACTTGTTCTGCCGGAATGCCGTTTCGGCGCAAGGGGCTAGATCAGCTTTCCCGCCTCGGTCAGCACACCGTGCAGGATCTCGTAGATCGCGTCGAACTCGGCCTGCCCGCTGATCAACGGCGGGGCCAGCTGGATCACTGGGTCGCCACGGTCGTCGGCGCGGCAGTACAGCCCGGCTTCCCAGAGCGCCGGGGTCAGGAACCCGCGCAACAGCCGCTCGGACTCCTCGTCGTTGAACGTCTCCTTGGTGGCCTTGTCTTTGACGAGTTCGATGCCGTAGAAGAAGCCCTCCCCGCGGACGTCGCCGACGATCGGCAGGTCGTAGAGCTTCTCCAGGGTGGCCCGGAATGCCGGCGCGGCTTCCTTGACGTGGTCGTTGATGCCCTCGCGCTCGAAGATATCGAGGTTGGCCATCGCCACGGCCGCCGAAACCGGGTGTCCGCCAAAGGTATAACCGTGGCCGAAGACCGTCTTGCCGTCGTTGAACGGCTCGAACAACCGGTCGCTGGCCACCATCGCGCCCAGCGGCGAGTAGCCCGAGGTCAGGCCCTTGGCGCTGGTGATGATGTCGGGCACGTAGCCGAAGTCGTCGCAGGCGAACATCGATCCGATGCGGCCGTAGGCGCAGATCACCTCGTCGGACACCAGCAACACGTCGTACTGGTCGCAGATCTCGCGGACCCGCTCGAAGTAGCCGGGCGGCGGTGGGAAGCAACCGCCCGCGTTCTGCACGGGCTCAAGAAAGACGGCGCACACCGTATCCGGGCCCTCGAATTCGATGGCTTCGGCGATTCGGTCGGCGCAGTAGCGTCCGAAAACCTTTTCGTCGTGCGCGTATTCGGCAGGCGCGCGGTAGAAGTTGGTGTTCGGCGCGCGGAAGCCGCCGGGGGTCAGCGGCTCGAACGGCGCCTTGAACGCCGGGATGCCGGTGATCGCCAGCGCGCCCTGGGGGGTGCCGTGGTAGGCGATCGCGCGCGAAACCACCTTGTGCTTACCGGGTTTCCCGGTGAGCTTGAAGTACTGCTTGGCCAGTTTCCAGGCGCTCTCGACGGCCTCGCCGCCGCCGGTGGTGAAGAAGACCCGGTTCAGATCACCCGGGGCGTAGTTGGCGACGCGTTCGGCCAGTTCGATGGCCGGCGGCGTGGCGTAGGACCACAGCGGGAAGAAGGACAGCTTCTCGGTTTGCTTGGCGGCAGCCTCGGCAAGTTCCTTGCGGCCGTGGCCCACCTGGACGACGAACAGGCCGGACAGGCCGTCGATATAGCTCTTGCCCTTGTCGTCGAAGATTCGGACACCCTCGCCACGGGTGATGATGGGCGGTGTGATGCCTTCGCCGTGCCGGGCGAAGTGTCCCCACAGGTGGCGGTTGGCTTTGGCGCTCAGATCTGTGGTGGTGGTCGGTGCGTCTTCTGTGATGCTCATCGAGTTCCCCAATTATATTGCTGTTTAACGAGTTTCAGGTAAACGAGGGTTTCGGTGGTTATCACTCCCGGCAGTGCACGGATCTGGGTGTTGAGAAGTTCGAGCAGGCTGTCGTCGTCCTCGCAGACCACCTCGCAGATGGCGTCGAAGGATCCGGCGGTCAGTACCACGTAGTCGACGGCGTCGATGGAGGAGAGTTTCTCGGCCAGCTTGAGGGTGTCGCCGGTGCAGCGGATGCCGATCATCGCCTGGCGGGCGAACCCGAGTTGCAGCGGATCGGTCACCGCGACTATCTGCATGACGCCTGCGTCGACCATGCGCTGCACGCGCTGGCGTACCGCGGCCTCGGACAGCCCCACGGCCTTGCCGATTCCGGCGTACGAACGGCGGCCGTCTGCTTGCAACTTCTCGATGATCGCCTTCGACAGATCGTCGAGTTGAAAGGCGGTGCGAGAATTGTTGTTCACCCGCAGCTGTACGGGCTGAAGGTCATCACCCTCCGGGTTGCTCATACCTTCAATTGTGCACGGAATCCGTCGTTTGCGGAAACCGAATCGATGAAATCCCTCGTTTGAACGGTACCGAACGCGGGATTGCGTAGAGATCGAATCTGCCATCGGTTACCGTGGGGCGCCATGAGCGTGGCAGCAAATGTGACGAGTAGCTGGATCAACGGTGCACCGGTCGCGACGGGTGGCCCCGTCCATCAGATCATCGACCCGGCCACCGGGCAGGCCGTTGCCGATTACGCCCTGGCCACCCCCTCCGACGTGGACGCTGCCGTCGGTGCGGCGCGCAACGCCTTCCCTGCCTGGTCCAAGGCAACACCCGCCGAGCGGTCCGCGGTGCTGGCCAAGCTCGCCAAGCTCGCCGACGAACATGCAGATCAGCTCGTTGCCGAGGAGGTCAGTCAGACCGGCAAACCGGTGCGTCTGGCCACCGAGTTCGACGTCCCCGGCAGCGTGGACAACATCGACTTCTTCGCCGGCGCGGCTCGTCGTCTCGAAGGCAAGGCCACCGCCGAGTACTCGGGGGACCACACGTCGAGCATCCGGCGCGAAGCCGTCGGTGTCGTCGCCACCATCACCCCGTGGAACTACCCACTGCAGATGGCGGTGTGGAAGGTCATCCCGGCGCTGGCGGCCGGTTGCTCCGTCGTCATCAAACCCGCCGAGATCACCCCGCTGACCACCCTCACCCTGGCTCGGCTGGCCACCGCGGCCGGTCTGCCCGATGGCGTGTTCAACGTCGTCACCGGCGGTGGCGCCGACGTCGGCACCGCGCTGGCCGGCCATCGCGACGTCGACGTCGTCACCTTCACCGGCTCCACCGCCGTCGGCCGCAAGGTGATGTCGGCCGCGGCGGTCCACGGCCACCGCACCCAGCTCGAGCTGGGCGGCAAGGCGCCGTTCGTGGTGTTCGAGGACGCCGACCTGGACGCCGCGATCCAGGGCGCGGTAGCCGGCGCGCTGATCAACACCGGTCAGGACTGCACCGCCGCGACGAGGGCGATCGTGGCCCGCGATCTGTACGACGACTTCGTTGCCGGCGTCGCCGAGGTGATGGGCAAGATGGTCGTCGGCGACCCGCACGACCCCGACACCGACCTGGGCCCGCTCATCTCGTTCGCGCACCGCGACAAGGTCGCGCAGATGGTGGCCCGGGCGCCGGAGCAGGGCGGCCGCGTCGTCACCGGCGGAGCAGCGCCCGATCTGCCCGGCGCGTTTTACCGGCCCACCCTGATCGCCGACGTCGCCGAGACGTCCGAGGTGTACCGCGACGAGATCTTCGGTCCGGTGCTGACGGTTCGGTCGTTCACCGACGATGACGACGCGATCCGGCAGGCCAACGACACCGTCTACGGCCTGGCCGCCTCGGCCTGGACCCGGGACGTGTACCGCGCGCAGCGCGCCTCCCGCGAGATCAACGCCGGGTGCGTGTGGATCAACGACCACATCCCGATCATCAGCGAAATGCCGCACGGCGGCGTGGGTGCGTCCGGGTTCGGCAAGGACATGAGCGACTACTCGTTCGAGGAGTACCTCACGGTCAAGCACGTGATGAGCGACATCACCGGTGTTGCCGAAAAAGGATGGCACCGAACGGTTTTCAACAAGCGCTGAGTTTCGTCCCCGCCCGCCGTCAACCTCGAATGTCCCGCTGGAGTGGTCCTCGAGGGCGACAGCCACTCTGGCGTGACACTCGGCGGGATTAAGCTTGGCTTGTGACCACTGCGGCGCGCACCGATGAATTCGAGGCGCTGCGGCCGCACCTGCTGGCGGTCGCCTACCGGTTGACGGGTACCTATGCCGATGCCGAAGACATCGTGCAGGACGCCTGGCTGCGCTGGAATGACAACCAGACTACGATCGTCGATCTGCGGGCCTGGCTGACCACGGTGGTGAGCCGGCTGGGTCTGGACCGGCTGCGCTCGGCGGCGCACCGGCGCGAGGCCTATTACGGAGAATGGCTGCCGGAGCCCGTCGTGACCGGGTTCGACGCGAACGACCCACTCAACGCGGTGGTCGCCGGGGAAGACGCCCGGTTCGCGGCGATGGTGGTCCTGGAGCGGCTCACCCCGGATCAGCGGGTGGCCTTCGTGTTGCACGACGGTTTCGGACTGCCGTTCACCGAAATCGCGGGAGTGCTCGGGGTCAGCGACGCCTCGGCCCGCCAGCTTGCCTCGCGGGCCCGACGTGCAGTGGCCGACAATCCGCCTGCGTCGTCGGCCGATGACCTGCACAATCAGGTGGCCGGCGAGTTGATGGCCGCGCTGGCGTCGGGGGAGCTCGACGCCGTCGTGCGATTGCTGCATCCCGACGTCACGTTCACCGGCGATTCGAACCGTCGCGCCCCGACCGCTGCCCGCGTCATCCACGGACCGGACAAGGTGGCCCGGTTCATCCTCGGCCTGTCCAAGAAGTACGGGCCGAATTGGTTGGCAGGCAGTCAATTCGCACTCGTCAACGGCCAGTTGGGCGTCTACACGGCAGGCGCACCGGCCGGTGACGGTTACCCCGAGATGATGCCCCGGGTCACGATCTTCACGGTTCGGGACGGCTTGGTCTGTGCGGTCTGGGATATCGCCAACCCTGACAAGTTCACCGGATCCCCGCTGAGAAGAGGTGCACAGTGATGCCGAACGAACCCGGAACTCTGGCCCACACATTCAGCCGAATGATGTTCCGCGGCATGGACAAGATGCGTCACCGCGACGCCTTCGACATCGGCGCGCCAACTGGTTCGGACTTCGTCGGGTTCGAGAACTGCCGCCAGATCGTGCTGGTGACCTTCAAGCGCTCGGGTGAGGCGATGCCCAGTCCGATCAACCACGGCGTGGCCGGCGGCAAGATCTATGTGCGTACCGATCCGTCGACCGGGAAGGTCAAGCGAATCCGCAACAGCCCGAAAGTCTTTGTGGTGGCGAGCAATCTGCGCGGCAAGCCCAGTGGACCCGTCGTGGCCGGGGTGGCGCGCATCCTTCCCGAGGCAGAACACGCACATGCCGAAGCGGTCATCGCCGCCAACTGGAGCCCACCGATGAAGCTGTTCGAGCGGAGCCTCGACTATGGCAGCCAACTGGCCGGGATACCCACGGCTTACATCGAGATCACGCCCGCGGCGGAGTGACGCTTACAAGACGTAGGGGAGCAGGGCCTTGCGGTCGGTGGGGTACTCCGGGAACTTCTCCTGATACCAGCTGTGGGTGCCCAGGGCCCGGGGAACCAGGTTGCCTGCGGTGATCAGCAGGATGGCGACACCGGGCAGTGCCCAGGTCAGCAGCGCGAACCCGGACCAGGCGATGATCTCGCCCAAGTAGGCCGGGCTGGTGACGAACCGGAAGCCGCCGCCGAACGGGATCCGGTACTCCGCAACCCCGGGATTGTTCTTCTCCCGCAGGTTCCGCACGATTGATTCGGAGTTGACCAGCAGCGCAAATCCGCACAGGTAGATCACCAACCCCACCAGGAAACGCGGATCGGTCAACCAGGCAGTCGTGTACTGACCGAAGAAGTCGTGGCTGAACAGGGTTCCGTTGAGGTAACCGTGCATGGAGGTGACGAGCATGCCCATCACGATCACCGAGATGTTGAAGGTGCCGCGCTTGCCGGGTACCTGGCGGATCGCGAGCGGGAAGAACCACCCCCGGTTGGCGTAGTGCAGCATCCAGATCCCGGCGAGCACAAGTGATGTCGGCTCGAATCGGTTCGGCCCGGCCAGATAGCTGATCAAGAACACCACGGTTGCGGGGATCTCCATCAGCCACCAGCCGAGCTTCGGGTTGAGGTTCAAGCCGAGTTTCGTCGTCGAGAAGCGCCCGTAGGAACTCTGTGCGAAGAAACCGCCGATGATCACGAATGCGGCGAACGCGAAGGCCGCGGTCAGCACCGTGTCGTAGAACGTGTCGCCGGTGTACCAATGCATGGATGATTCCTCGCTGAGCAGGTGGTTCAGCGGCTATGGACCGCTTTTCTGTAACGTGTTCTACCACCTGGCCGCGTCGTGATGCCAGCGCCGCGCGATCACTGCGCCCAAGGAACCCGGCACGCATCTCCGGAGTTGAAGCCCTGCTCGGTGATACCCAGAGCCGAGTACATCCGCGACCGCATGTTCTCCACACCGATCTGATAGGTCAGCTCGATCACGCCGTCGTCGCCGAATCGGCGCTGCAGATCGGCGACCTGCTCGTCGGTGACGGTGTGCGGGTCGGTGGTCATGGCATTCGCATAGGCGATCGCGGCACGCTCGTCATCGGTGAACAGCGGCGAGGTGGCGTAGTCGTCGATCGACTTGAGCCGCTCCACGTCGAGGTTCTCCAGTCGCATCAGCATGGAGCCGAAGTCCACGCACCACGAGCAGCCGACGGTGCGGGCCGTCCAGAACACCGCGAGCTCGCGGACCGTGGCGGGCAGTTTCTTGGAGCCACCCTGCAACAGCATCTCGTGGACGCCGTTGGCGACCAGCAGCCGCGGGTGGTGCGCGGCCACGGCGAAGGGCTCGGGCACCTCACCGAACTGGCGCTTGGCGTACCAGTACATGGCGCGGGTCAGCGGGCCGGCTTGCTTGGGGGTTACAGCGGGGATTCGGGTCTTGGTCTCGGTCATACCAGTTAGACGAGGCAGCCCCGGAATGTGTGACGGTGCCGAACCTGAGCTTGTGTGTCAGTTTTCGCGCAACACTGGAACACAACCTCAGGTTGGGATGCACCTGGAACCGGTGGTCAGCCCGTGACGTCGTAACCACATGCCGTTTCTGGGGTCCGAGGCGCTGGCAGCCGGCATGCTCAACCGCTACCAGTTGCGGACCCGGTACGACGCGGTGCACCGGGGCGTGTACGTCCCCCGCGGCACGCAGCTCACTCCTGAAGACAAGGCAGTGGCGGCCTGGCTGTGGTCGGGGCGGCGCGCAACCGCCGCCGGCTTGTCGGCCGCCGCGCTGCACGGGTGCAAGTGGATCGACGCCAAACACCCCGCCGAACTGAACCAGCCCAGCCAGCACAGAACCCCGGGCATCGTGCTGCACTGCGACGCCCTTTGGGACGACGAGACCTGCCTGGTGCGCGGCATCAGGACCACAACTCCCCACAGAACGGCGTTCGACCTCGGCCGTCGACGTGGACTCACGGCAGCTGTGATTCGTGTCGATGCGCTGCTACAGGCGACGCAGCTGCAGCTCTGCGACGTACAGCCACTTCTGGAGCGGCACAAGGGGATACGCGGGATCGTTCAGTTGCGTCAGGTGCTGGAGCTTGCCGACGACGGCGCGGAATCGCCGCAGGAAACCCGCCTCCGCCTGCTGTACACGGAAGCGGGTATGCGCCCGTCGCACACCCAGATCAACGTCTTCGACGGTTACACACTCGTCGGACGTATCGACATGGGATGGCCGGAATGGAAGGTCGGCGTTCAATACGACGGCATTCAACACTGGACTGATCCGAGACAACGCACCAAGGACATCGACCAGGATGCGGAGTACCGCGAACTCGGCTGGCGGATAGTCCGCGTCGGGGCCGACCTGCTCAAGTATCGCCAACGCGTGATCATCGCCCGCACCCGCGACGCACTGCGTGCGGCAGGCGCCCCCTACTAAACGAACCTGAGCTTGTGTTCGAGTTTCGGCGGGAATCTCGAACACAAGCTCAGGTTCGGCAAAAACAACTAGCGCGCGAACATCAAAGCGCGCTTGACCTCCTGGATCGCCTGGGTCACCTGGATGCCACGCGGGCAGGCCTCGGTGCAGTTGAACGTGGTGCGGCAGCGCCACACACCGTCGACCTCGTTGAGGATGTCCAACCGCTCGGCGGCAGCCTCGTCACGCGAATCGAAGATGAACCGGTGCGCATTGACGATCGCGGCCGGGCCGAAGTACGAGCCTTCACTCCAATAGACCGGGCACGACGTGGTGCAGCACGCACACAGGATGCACTTGGTGGTGTCGTCGTAGCGGGCCCGGTCGGTGGCGCTCTGGATGCGCTCCTTGGTGGGCGGGTTGCCACTGGTGATCAGGTACGGCTTCACGGCGCGGTACGCGTCGAAGAACGGCTCCATGTCCACCACGAGGTCCTTCTCCACGGGCAGGCCGCGGATCGGCTCGATGGTGATCGTGAGCTGCTTGGAAGCCTTCTTGGGCAGCAGGTCACGCATGAGCACCTTGCAGGCCAGCCGGTTCACGCCGTTGATCCGCATGGCATCCGAGCCACACACGCCGTGGGCGCAGGAGCGCCGGAAGGTCAGCGTGCCGTCGAGGTAACCCTTTACGTAGAGCAGCAGGTTCAGCAGCCGGTCTGACGGCAGGCAGGGAACCCGGAAGCTCTGCCA
The DNA here is from genome assembly GCF_011745145.1 of Mycobacterium sp. DL440. Classification (NCBI taxonomy): domain Bacteria; kingdom Bacillati; phylum Actinomycetota; class Actinomycetes; order Mycobacteriales; family Mycobacteriaceae; genus Mycobacterium; species Mycobacterium sp. DL440. The sequence goes on from NZ_CP050191.1 coordinate 578,098, forward strand.
GCCTGCGGCGTCGGGATCCTCGGGGTTGAACCGGGCGATCTTGAGGGTGACCATGACCGCGCCGTCGGGCACGGGAGGCAGCTCGGGGTCGCCGGCTTCGGGCTTATCGATGACAGGTGCACTCATGCTCAGTACTTCCTTTCCATCGGCTCGTACCGGGTCTGGACCACGGGCTTGTAATCCAGCCGGATGTCGGAGAGCAGCTCGCCGCCCTCCTTGTAGGCCATGGTGTGCCGCATGTAGTTGGTGTCGTCGCGGTCCGGGTAGTCCTCCCGCGCGTGCCCGCCGCGGGACTCCTTGCGGTTGAGCGCACCGACCACGGTCACCTCGGCCAGCTCCAGCAGGAAGCCCAGCTCGATGGCCTCGAGCAGGTCGCTGTTGTAGCGCTTGCCCTTGTCGTGCACCGTGATTCGGCTGTACCGCTCCTTGAGGGCGTGGATGTCGGTCAGCGCCTGCTTGAGCGTTTCCTCGGTGCGGAACACCGCGGCGTTGTTGTCCATCGACTGCTGCAGTGCGGTGCGGATGTCGGCGACGCGCTCGTTGCCGTGCTCGGAGAGGATGTCGCCGACCCAGCCGACGACCATGTCGGCCGGGTTCTCCGGCAGGTCGACGTGATTGTGGTTGGCGGCGTACTCCGCGGCGGCGATACCGGCGCGGCGGCCGAACACGTTGATGTCCAGCAGCGAGTTGGTGCCCAGGCGATTGGCGCCGTGCACCGACACACACGCGCATTCCCCGGCGGCGTACAGGCCGGGGATGACGTTGGTGTTGTCGCGCAGGACCTGGCCGTGGATGGTGGTCGGGATGCCGCCCATGACGTAGTGGCAGGTCGGGTAGACCGGCACCAGTTCGGTCACCGGGTCCACACCCAGGTAAGTGCGGGCGAACTCGGTGATGTCGGGCAGCTTGGCTTCCAGCACGTCGGCGCCGAGGTGACGCACGTCGATGTAGACGTAGTCCTTGTTCGGTCCGGCGCCACGGCCTTCGAGCACTTCGAGCACCATCGACCGGGCGACGATGTCGCGCGGCGCGAGGTCGACGATCGTCGGCGCGTAGCGCTCCATGAACCGCTCGCCCTCGCCGTTGAGCAGACGACCGCCCTCGCCGCGCACGGCCTCGGAGATCAGGATGCCCAGGCCGGCCAGGCCGGTCGGGTGGAACTGGTGAAACTCCATGTCCTCCAAGGGAAGTCCCTTGCGGAAGATGATGCCCAGGCCGTCACCGGTCAGGGTGTGGGCGTTGGAGGTGGTCTTGTACATCCGACCCGAGCCGCCGGTGGCGAAGACGACCGCCTTGGCGTGGAAGATGTGGATGTCGCCGGTCGCCAGCTCGTAGGCGACGACGCCGGTGGCCACCGGGCCGGCCGGGGTGTCGGTCAGCGTGATGTCCAGCGCGTAGAACTCGTTGAAGAACTCGACGTCGTGCTTGACGCAGTTTTGGTAGAGCGTCTGCAGGATCATGTGACCCGTGCGGTCGGCGGCGTAACAGGCCCGGCGCACCGGGGCCTTGCCGTGGTCGCGGGTGTGCCCGCCGAACCGGCGCTGGTCGATGCGGCCCTCGGGCGTCCGGTTGAACGGCATGCCCATCTTCTCGAGGTCCAGCACCGCGTCGATGGCCTCTTTGGCCATGATCTCGACGGCGTCCTGGTCAGCGAGGTAGTCGCCGCCCTTGACGGTGTCGAAGGTGTGCCACTCCCAGTTGTCCTCTTCGACGTTGGCCAGCGCGGCGCACATGCCGCCCTGCGCTGCGCCGGTGTGGGAGCGGGTCGGGTACAGCTTGGTCAGCACGGCGGTGCGGACGCGCGGGCCGGCCTCGACGGCAGCGCGCATGCCGGCGCCGCCGGCACCGACGATGACGACGTCGTAGCGATGTTCCTGAATCATTGGTTAGCCCCCAATATTCGGGTCGAAGGTGACCAGGACGTAGGTGCCCAGAACCAACGTGAACCCTGTCGCCAGCAGGAGCAGCGAATTCAGGTAGAACTTCGTGACGTTCTTACGGGCATAGTCGCCGATGATGGTGCGCAGGCCGTTGGCGCCGTGGATCATCGCGAGCCACAGCAGGGCCATGTCCCAGATCTGCCAGAACGGGGAGGCCCAACGCTGTGAGACATAGTTGAAGTCGATGCGGTACACGCCGTCCTGCCACATCAGCATGATGAAGAGGTGGCCGAGCGCCAGGAATACCAGCGCCAGACCGGAGAACCGCATGAACAGCCAGGCGTACTTCTCGAAGTACGGAATGCCGCGGGGACGACGGGGCGCGCGCGGGTGGTCCAGCGCGGCCGGCCGGTCGTGTTCGCGTTCCATCACCGGTGCGGGACGGCCCAGCCGGGACTCACCCGCTCCTGGCGCGCTCACAGGAACCGCTCCACCATGTGCATGCCGATAACTCCTAGTGCTGCGATGAGGACCACGGCAAAGATGCCGACGGCGACCGCGAGCATCTGCCGCTGGTAGCGGGGGCCCTGCTGCCAGAAGTCGATGAGGATGACGCGGATGCCGTTCAGTGCGTGGAACAGCACCGCGGCGACGAGTCCCATCTCCATCAACCCGACGATGGGTGTCTTGTACGTCTCGATGACCTCGTTGTAGGCCTGCGGGCTCACCCGGACCAACGCGGTATCAAGGACGTGTACGAACAGGAAGAAGAAAATTGTGGCACCGGTAATCCGGTGCAATACCCAGGACCACATTCCCGGATCACCCTTGTACAGGGTGCGCCGACGCGTCTTCCTGGGTTGCGGAGCCGGCACCTCCGTCTGAGTACTCATCTCGCCCTCCAACGTCTTCGGTGGACGTTCGGGACTGCGGAGTGAATTAGCCCCAAACCTCGGGGCGACTCTAAACCCATTTGTACTGGCGAAGGAATTACGGTTGAGCCGTTCTACCTGAAAATCGCACAAAAGTTAGGCTTACCTATCTTATAGTGCGCGCCGCGAATTGGGGTTTCGGAATGCATTCAGAACCTGTGCCGGGGGGTGTCTCGTGATGGTTGACGTCGACTGGGATCTGTTGCGTGACAAGGCAATCGAGGCCTCATCCCACGCCTACGCGCCATATTCGGGGTTTCCCGTGGGGGCTGCCGCTCTGGTCGACGACGGCCGCGTCGTCACCGGATGCAATGTGGAGAATGTCTCATATGGCCTAGGTCTCTGTGCCGAGTGCGCTGTGGCCTGCGCCCTGCATTCCGGGGGTGGCGGAAGGCTCATCGCACTGTCGTGCGTGGGCCCCGACGGGGACGTGTTGATGCCCTGCGGGCGCTGCAGGCAGGTGCTGCTCGAACACGGCGGTCGTGAGTTGCTCATCGACCATCGGCACGGCCCGCGACCTCTGCGCGAGCTGCTTCCCGACGCCTTCGGTCCTGCGGATCTGGAGCGCAGGTAAGGCCAAGTGGTCCAACAACTCCGGGTTACTGGCGAGTAGGTTTACGGCCATGCCGCATCTCGACGCGCCGACCGTCATCCGGACCAAGCGTGACGGCGGTGTGCTGTCCGACGCCGCGATCGACTGGGTGATCGAGGGCTACACCCACGGGCGGGTCGCCGACGAACAGATGTCGGCCCTCCTGATGGCGATTTTTCTGAAAGGCATGGCGCCGGCCGAAATCGCTCGGTGGACGTCGGCCATGGTCGACTCCGGGGAGCGGTTCGATTTCACCGACCTCCGTCGTACCGGGCGGCCACTGGCGTTGGTGGACAAGCACTCCACCGGCGGGGTGGGGGACAAGATCACCATTCCGCTGCTGCCGGTCGTGATGGCCTGCGGTGCCAGTGTTCCGCAGGCGGCCGGGCGCGGGCTCGGGCACACCGGCGGCACGCTCGACAAACTTGAGGCAATCCCGGGATTCACCGCCGAGCTGTCGAAAGACCGGATCCGGCAACAACTTCGGGATATCGGTGCGGCGGTCTTCGCGGCCGGCGACCTGGCACCGGCCGACCGGAAGATCTACGCGTTGCGCGATGTCACCGCCACCACCGAGTCGCTGCCGCTGATCGCCAGTTCCGTGATGAGCAAGAAGCTGGCCGAGGGGGCCCGATCGCTGGTGCTCGACGTGAAGGTGGGGCGCGGGGCGTTCCTCAAGACCGAGGCGGAGTCCCGCGAACTGGCGGCGACCATGGTCGGCCTGGGCAATGCCAACAGGGTCCCGACCCGGGCCCTGCTCACCGATATGAACTGCCCACTGGGGCGGACCGTCGGCAACTCTGTGGAGGTTGCCGAGTCGCTGGAGGTGCTGGCCGGCGGCGGACCGTCGGACGTGGTCACCCTGACCCTGGCGCTGGCCACCGAGATGCTCGACGCGGCCGGTGTCGACGGCACCGACCCCGCCCAGACGCTCCGGGACGGCAGTGCGATGGATTGCTTCCGTTCGCTGGTGGCGGCCCAGGGCGGGGACTTGACCCGTCCGTTGCCCATCGGCGCAGCCACCGAGACCGTGACGGCCCCGCACGGCGGCATCATGGGCGACCTCGATGCAATGGGAGTAGCGCTGGCGGCCTGGCGGCTGGGTGCCGGCCGCGCCCAACCGGGGGAGCCGGTGCAGTTCGGTGCGGGCGTGCGGATCCACCGCAAGCCGGGGGAGCCGGTGGTCGCGGGGGAGGCGCTGTTCACCCTGCACACCGAGACTGCCGAGCGGTTGCCCGGCGCACTCGCCGAGCTCGACGGAGCCTGGACCGTCGGCGACACCGCACCCACGCAGCGGCCATTGATCATCGACCGCATCGACTGACGCCGGATCTGCACCGCGTAGGGCTGCCAGCACGGGCGAACGTCCGTTGAACACCGTCCGATCTCCGGGCCACGACCGGCCGTGTCGCGCATGATGGGGACATGAGTACGCCGCTGAGTCTGGACAAGATCCAGCACGCTCCCAAAGCCCTGCTGCACGATCACCTCGACGGTGGTCTGCGTCCGGCCACCGTGCTCGACCTGGCCGGTCAGCTCGGCTATGACGATCTGCCGGCCACCGAGGTCGACGAGCTGGCCACCTTCTTCCGCACCGCCGCTCACAGCGGCTCGTTGGTGCGCTACCTGGAGCCGTTCGCCCACACCGTCGGGGTGATGCAGACCCCGGAGGCGTTGCACCGCGTCGCCTACGAGTGTGTGGAGGACCTCGCCGCCGACAACGTCGTCTATGCCGAGATCCGGTTCGCCCCCGAACTGCACATCGACCGCGGCCTGTCGCTCGACGACGTGGTCGACGCCGTGTTGGCCGGATTCGCCGATGGGGAGAAGGCGGCGGCGGCCGAGGGCCGCGCCATCACCGTGCGCTGCCTGGTCACCGCGATGCGCCATGCTGCCCGGTCGCGGGAGATCGCGGAGCTTGCAATCCGGTTCCGCGACAAGGGCGTTGTCGGTTTCGACATCGCCGGAGCCGAGGCCGGCTACCCGCCCACCCGGCACCTCGACGCGTTTGAATACATGCGAGGCAACAACGCGCGCTTCACCATTCACGCCGGTGAGGCGTTCGGGCTGCCGTCCATCCACGAGGCCATCGCGTTCTGTGGGGCCGACCGGCTGGGCCACGGGGTGCGCATCGTCGACGACATCACCGAATTCGACGACGGGACCCAACATCTGGGTCGGCTGGCATCCATCCTGCGGGACAAGCGAATTCCGTTGGAGATGTGCCCCAGCAGCAACGTGCAGACCGGAGCGGCACCCAGCATCGCCGAGCATCCGTTCGACCGGCTGGCACGGCTTCGGTTCCGCGTGACCGTCAACACCGACAACCGGCTGATGAGCGACACCACCATGAGCCAGGAGATGCTGCGCCTCGTCGAGGCGTTCGGCTACGGCTGGAGTGACCTGGAGCGGTTCACCATCAACGCGATGAAGTCGGCCTTCATCCCGTTCGATGAGCGACTCGCGATCATCGATGAGGTGATCAAGCCCCGGTACGCGGTCCTGGTCGGCTGAGTACCCCGCGGATCGCGGCTACTCCGCGCGCAGGCGCGACTCCACGAAACGCTCCAGCGCCTCCCACTGCTCGACGGCCTGAGCGTATGGCGCCTCGGGCTTGCGGGCATTGTCGTTGCCCAGGACGTACCCGACGAACTTGCCGAGGGCCTTGGTCGCGGCCAGCGTCTCGTCGACAGTCTTGTCCTCGGAGTAGTCGCTGACGTCGCGCAGCAGTTCGACGGCCAACTCCAGCTGGTCATGGTCGACCGCGTCGGGTCCGTCGGCGATGTCGTCGGAGATGCCGGACAGGACGTAGATGTTCTCCTCGGCGACGTCCACCCGCAGGGAGCCGTCGGTGGCGGCGGTCCTGATGTCGTCGTAGGTGGCCAGGTCGGACAGGTCGTGGTCATGCTCGTCGGCCAGATAGCGGGCCAGTGCCCGCTCGGAGCTGAACACGCTGATGCGACCGTTGCGGCCGAGGAAGACCGGATCGTCGTCGAGGTAGCAACGCAGGGTGTACACGGTTTCCGAGCCGATCATGATGCGTACCGGGTCGATGCCGACCTTCTGCCAGAAGTCCTCGTCGTCGCCCAGGACAGCGGCGTCAGCGGCGCTGCGCACGGGTTCGGCCGCCGCGGCGTCGTCCTCGTCGCTCTCGGTGTCGTCGTCTTCGGTGTCGGCGACCAGGTCGTCTTCGTCCTCTTCGGGGGCCGGTTCCTCGAGCTCGGCCTCGGCCTTCTTGACCGCGTCTGCGTCGATGTCCTCGGGAACGGTGACGACCTCGTCGATGGCGTCGAGCACGCCGTCCCACCCTCGCGCGATCACGGCTTCGATCTCGGCCCAACGCTTGCGCCCGGAACGGCCGGTGAAGCCGTCCACCCCGCCACCGAGCGTGCCGAGCAGCGGGTTGCCGTTGAAGAACTTGCTGATGGCCGTCAGTTCACACACCGAGCCGATCGACGAGACCACCACCAGCGTGCGGTGCACAGCCGCGACGGACTCTTCGGTCGGCTTGTCGGCAACCAGGTCCGGAACCCCGACGATGTCGTATTCACGGTCGTCGGCCGGCTGCAGCCGGTGGGCATTGGCCGCGGCCAGCTTCTCCCACGCCGGGTGGTCGGACAGATCATTGTCGGTGTTGGTGCGGACGAATGCCGCGAGGTCAGCGACCGATTCGAACGCGAACAGGGCGTCACCCTCGCCGAGGAAGGCCTCCCACTCGTCGCCGGCATCCCGCCAACGCGGAGCCCACAGTGTGTAGAGGTCGCCCTTGGTCAGCCCGAGCCGAATCGGGACGATGTCAGCAGCCATGCGGCACAGCCTAATGGGGCGCCTCCGACGCCAGTCAGGTTGTCTCCCGTTCGTGGGTCAGTTCAGGGTCCTGTCACACCGTCGGCCTCCAGAACCCCTGAAAGCCCTGACCGGCATTCGTCGTTCGGATGGGCGACAGTTTCACCGGATCACCTGCCTCGATCATCGTATTTTCGCCGACGATCATCGCGACATGGCCGTCCCACACCGCCAGGTCACCCGGGCGCAGCGTCCCCGACGAGACCGCCTTGCCGATGTCCTGCTCCTGGGCCAGCCGCGGAATGTCAAGCCCGGCTTCGCGATAGGCCCATTGAGTCAGCCCGCTGCAATCCAACCCGACCCCTGGTGTGGTGCCGCCCCATCGGTAGGGCACCCCGAGTTGGGTCAGCGCGTGGCGCACGGCGCTGGCTGCCACGGCATTGGGTGCCACCGCGGTGCTGCCGTCGGGCAGCCGCACCGCCACGCCGTCCCCGAACATGCCCGGGTCGCGGAGCCCGACCGCGGCTTCGGAGCGATCACCCGAAGCGGTCGGCAGGTCTGCGGCGCCGCTCCAGCCGCCCAGCGGTGCGCCTCCTGACAACC